>JAAZFF010000454.1 GCA_012511845.1 Lentisphaerota bacterium | reverse complement strand
CCCCTGTTGTCAGCATGAACAGATGCCCACATGCCCTCGGGATCCTTGCGAAGTCCGGCAGACCATGCCGCCCACGTTATGTCGAAGTTGTATTCATCCATGTCGCGCGCCCATGCTGCCCAGTCTTTACGTTCTATCTCCAGTCCGATACCGAGTTTTGCAAGGTCATTTTTATATCTCGCTAAAAACTTGTCTGAAGTTCCGCTGTTGGAAACGAATTTAAGCACCAGCGGACGTCCATTCTTTTCCAGTGTCCCGCTTGCGTTATTGTATTCCCAGCCTGCTTCTTTCAGCAGTCGTGCAGCGGTATCAGGATCATGGTCGTAAAACTTGTTTTCGCAGGGATTTTCTTCATCATAAATATCTTCAAAATACGATTTATGCAGGAAGTATGCGCTGTACATCATTGTTTCGTTGAGGGTTTTCCGATCAAGCAGATGTGCCAGTGCTTTTCTGACGTTCACATCATCGTATGGCGGACGCCGTATATTCATTGCGAATCCCTGAAACCCTATGGGCTTGCGGTTGTGTATTTCACGCTTGATGACCCATTTTCTGTCGAAACGCTCACCTGTTGTTTCCCTGGCCCAGATACGCGCCGTATAAATAGGCAGCAGATCAAAACGGCCCTTGCGAAAAGATTCCCATGCGTTGTCAGAATCTGTAAAAAACAGATACCGTATGGTATCAAAATTGTATATAAACTTATTTGATTCTTTGTTGTTTGCCCACCAGTCACGCCGCCGTGCCATGTCCAGGTGCAGGTTCTCCCTCATTTCACCTATCCTGTAAGGTCCTGATACAACGGGAAAGTCAAAATTTATTCTGTTGAAGTCTGCATTTTCAAAACAGTGTTTGGGCATTATCGAAAAACCGCCGACCGCTCCTAGATTCCGCCAGTGTACCTCCGACGCCGTGAACCTGATAATATTTGATGACAGCACTTCCGGAGGCGTGTTTGTGAATATTGCTAATGCAACCTTGTGCGGTCCGGTCATGTTGGCAGGATTCATTATGGCGTCAAATGTCCACTTGACGTCATCTGCCGTAATCGGCATTCCATCACTCCATTGCGTCTCCGGATCGAGTGTAAAAGTGAATACGCACCCGTCGTCAGATACGGTCCATGTGCTGGCAAGACCGGGGGCATATTCACCTGTTTCGCCATCCATACCAAGAAGTGATTCATACATCAGACCAAACACCTGAGCGCTGAAAGTGTTATTGTCGAGGAGATAGTTGAGACTTTTCGGCACTGCGCCTGATGAAATAACTATCCTTCCTCCCGGAACAGCACGCTCCGAGGCAAACGGACTTTGTTTGTCTTCCCAACCCTCCTCAGGATACGTTTTTTCTGCATGCATAAGGGGCGTTGTGATAAGAAATATCGCTATAGCAAAAGATCGTCTGACAGATAATACACACTTCTTCAAATACATGTGGCAGAGTATACACCCTGCCCCCGCCTTAAATCAATTGTTTACGTGAAACCGCCGCAGCACCGGGAAGGTAGGGACGGCTTTCTAAGCTGCCCGCTCTCTCCGTTGCGGCACCGGTACCGCAGTGCTCCGTACCTGCACCTGTTATCAAAGGCTATAGCCACATAAATTTCTTCTGTCTTTTGCATCATTTGAAGTTTTATCATTTTAACGCTATTATATCATCGCATAGAATGTGTTCCTCAAGATGAGAACAGGTCTTGCAACACTGCTTGTTGCAGTTATTCGATTAAGCAAATAAAAATACACAATGCAAAAATACGACTTTTTTAAAACAGGGACAAAAATAACACTTCTTTCTTTAACAACTTTCGCGATGACAGCTTTCGCGGCAAAACCACCGGAGAAAATAATGCATGCCAAAACATACACAACATCTGAGGGATTCACTATTCAATATCGGATTCATATTCCGGAAATAACGAATACCCTCGAAAAAATCCCTGCCATCTTGTTCCTTCACGGCGCCGGAGAGCGCGGTGACAACAATTTGTCGCAGTTAAAACATGGTGTGCCGCAGCTTTTGGACTACATTATTAACAATAATCATCCGGCAGTACTTATAGCCCCGCAGTGCCCCAACGGTACGAGTTGGGCGAATATTTCACGTCTTAAAGAGTCTTGCAAGATGCCGGACGAGCCATCAAAGCCGCTGCAGGCGGTTATCGAAATGTTTGAAAAGGAAATAAGTGCTGCACCGGTTGACAGGTTGCGTCTCTATATAACCGGTCTTTCAATGGGCGGTTATGGTTCATGGGATTTTATGCAGCGTTTCCCCGAAAAATTTGCAGCAGGTATGCCTATTTGCGGCGGAGGAGATGTAAGCCTTGCCCCCAGACTCGTTAATATACCGATACATGTGGTTCATGGCGAAAAAGATACAGTGGTTCCTGTTGCCCGCTCGCAAGAAATGGTGGAGGCGATACGTTCAGCCGGTGGCAAAAATGTTACATACAAAGAGCGCGAGGGCGAGGGTCACGGTGTATGGGAT
>JAAZFF010000051.1 GCA_012511845.1 Lentisphaerota bacterium | reverse complement strand
TATGTTTTGCGGACCGCTCGAAGAGCCGTCCCTACCCTGCTTGCAGCCACTAACTGACAGCCAGACTGCCTTCACATTATGGAGGGTGAGCATCCCGGCGAACCGCAGACTATACGAAGTGGCTCATGAGGACATTCGCCCTCCAGGTTTAGTATGCCCTCCAAATTGTTTGGAGGGCTATTCTATCCCTCAGCTATCTACCTATCTGATTCCACCTGGCGGTGTTGCAGGTCTGGGAGGTGCAATGGGAACCGGGGGTGCCGCAGGACGGGATGACGGGGCTTGCCTCTGCATAACGGGAGGGGTAAACTCAAAGTCATCATCGTCATCAGCGTCATCAGCGCCTCCTCCAAAGGAAGCGCCGGACATTGCCATCATCATGATGGGCATCATGAACGCCTGTCCAAGTTCCTCCTTGGTTGTCGCACTTTTCCCCTGTTGAATTGCCATTTTAAACATGGGTGCCATTGCAAGGATCTGGTTTTTTATAGCCTGATCAATCACCATGTCCGCAATTCCTTTTTTGGCGGAAGCAACACCGTCAGCCCATCCATCAGCAAGGCTTTTGGGAATCCAGGAATCTTCAACCTTGACAAACTCGGTGTCTTCAACCTTTCCAAATACATTTTTAACTGAAACAAGAACAGAACCTGCTGAACCGTCGGTTACATCAAGGATTGAGAGTTTCTCTTTTCCAAATTTTGTGTCTCCCACTATTTTTGAGATATTCAACAGCTCCTGCATACCCAGCAACTCCTCCACGTTGCCGTCTTTCAACGAATCAAGAGTTAACTTGCCGATGAATTGTTTTAATTCCGGAGCAACCTTGGCAATCGTATCAACCGCCTCGATTTTAGCAGCGGCAGCATCTTCTTCCGATAAGGATGCACCGGACATGGAGAGGACGTTGTCTGCCGACATATCAACAAGGAGATCAGCCTTTGCCCCGGCAAGTTCCGCAAGATCGCCAACAAGTGACAATCCTTCACTCCAAATTTCCGGATCCATTTTTGCGGCAAAAGCAGACACAATACCGGAAACATCCTTTTTATAACTTGCAGGCAGCATGGAGTAAATAGAAAGCCCCTCCCCCGCGTTAAGAGCCGTTATATATTTTCTTGCTGATTCCACTCCGCCGGGATCAGCTGCTTTTGTTTCGGATATGGAGAAAACCATAAACAATGATGCGACAATTGCCGACATAAAGAACAGGTTACGCTTCATAATAAGCTCCTTGGTTAAAATATTATAAATAATGCCCGACAACTTTGCCGAACTGCGCTACAGTTAAACATATACGACGCTACAAACACAACAGAAAAGTATAAACTTTTACTTTTACCTTTGCCTTCGGACTTCGAGCTCGAGATTCGGGATTTGACTTTAATGACCCTATTGACCACATTGACCCTGGTGAAATGCCTGGGCTTACTGCCTGGGAACAGCAGAAGGTCCGGCAAGCCGGGCAGCGGTCAGTGTGCAGTGGTTAGTGGGCAGGACTTGACAGCACCGTCTGTGCCCGCATACTGGGGAAGGTAGGGCGAGTTTCTCCGCAAACCGCCGTGTCTGCCGGGAGATCGTACACGTTCATAGCGAAGCGGTACACGTTTTCCGTACTCGACCATGAGAAACCGGATATTTAATGTTTGCCGAGTTTTATAATTCAGGCAATCTATTTCAGCCAGGTAAACCAGTACGAAAAAACAAAATCTTCCCGCATATTGCGATGTTCCAGCTGTCTTTCCATACTGTCGACCATATTAAGGTTTTGAACTGCCCGCAGCGGCTCGATTTTACCTGCCAATTGGGATGTTACCTCTTTGTATTCCGGAAAGAACAAAGGCACATCAGACTCATCTTCTAAAATGTTGCATTGAACCATTACATCCCTGAACCAGTCGCGAATTGCCTCATAAACAGAAGAACGAATTTCTTTTGCCCTGGATGACACCCAGGCTGTGTATACATCCTCATCTACATCAAAATCATGTTGGCGCATATTCTTGACTCGTTCATTAGTAATTTTTTCACTTACTTTCTTAATCTCTGCAAAAAGTTCAACCATTTGTCCTGCTGTAGACAATACGTGCAATGCTGATGTATTGGAGTGTGTTGACATTATTTCTGCAACTTTGGTACGCCAAGGCTCAGCAGGCGGTATGCGCCCGACGTTAAGATTCAATTGCTGGCAACGTGATATTATAGTTGGAAGCAATGCCTCGGGATTATCAGTCACAAGTAAAAATATGGTTTCTTCGGCAGGCTCTTCAAGTGTTTTCAGAAAAGCATTTGCTGCAGATTCGTGAAGTCTGTCAGCAAAAAGGATTATACATATCTTCCATCCCCCGGTATATGACCCCTTCTCTGCCCACGGTAAAAGTATATCGCGCATTATTCCCACAGTTATGATCCGCGACCTGCTCTCCGGTTCTATCCAAAGGGTATCAGAGTGGTTCCTGCTGATTACATTTTTACAACTCAGGCATTCACCACACGGACGAGGCTCTTCTGGCGAAGTACACAGAAGGAGCGATGCAGTTTTTTCTGCCAGCTGAAGTCCGCTTTCCCGCGGTGATCCCACAACAAGGTATGCATGTGGAACCCTTTTATTTTCGAAAGCCAGTTTTACAATCTTGAAAGCATCTTCTACGTTCATGATATTTCCCCTGGAGAAGCCCGGCGCTTCGGCTTGAAAAGCTTCAAATCAGAATACCGGATTTCGGACAACTCAACCACATCTTCAAAGTAGCGCCAGTTTCCGAACTCCTCGGGATAATGCAGATCCATTGAAAAAGCTATCTCAATATCTCGTTCATATGCACCCTGCAGCAACAAGACATTATCATGCAGTTGCTGATAGTGCGCATTGATCTCGATAGCAACGACGGCTTCTTTTACCAAATCCAGAGTTTCGTCTATCAGTTCACGAGGCAATGGATTTTCCTTTGATGAGTGGGCATTCATATGCCTAATCGGATGCCCTATTATATCGCACGGAAGCGAAAGGGCACGTTTAAACTGGAAAAAATGTCGCTCAACCCAATCTTCCGGTGCTCCTGGATTATGGTGTATGGAGCCTACAATCAAGTCATATCCGTCCATCTCCTCTGCAGTCAACGCCATACGTCCATTGAGATTGACTTCTATTTCAATCCCGGAAAAAAAATTGTTTCCATCTGAGAATGATTTGCAAAAGTCCCTGTAAGATTTGATTCGCGACGCTGTCGCCCCTGTTTCCCTGAAAAAGTCGGGTATAGACTCATCTTCATACCAGTTGTGCGGCCAACATTTTGAAGGATCCGGAATCGCTATGGAGAAGGCATGATCAGTTATTGCAAAACATTCCCAGACATCAGGATTTTCTCTCAGCTCCCGCTCATACCGGGCTATAGAAAGACCGGCTGTCGGACAAAAAGAAAACCTTGGATATGAGCCCGTATGATTGTGCCAGCTGGGCCACGGATGCGACGGTTTGCGATTCGGGTTATAACTTCGATAAATGCAACGTTCTATGGACATTTTTAAATTTCTTTCCCAATCTCCGAGAGGAATTTTACTGTATAGTCAAAACACATTTTAAATTGTTTAAATGAAAACGACTCGTTAGCTCCGTGAATTCTGTCCTCACTCAAACCGAATCCAGCCAACACCGTATCACCTTCGCTTATCTCAGACAGCGTACCCACAACATGGATTGAGGCTCCATCATATTTGATTGCACAACCATCAGGATGCATGGCAGATAAAATTTGCCTCGCCTTTATAACGAATGGAGAATCTACGGCAACCTTGAAAGCAGGTTTTCCGGGAAAACTGTCTGCAACAGAAATTCTCATTCCATCAGGCACACGACTCTCAAAATGTTTACGTACAGAATCAATGCATTTGTGCGGATCTTGACCTGAAACAGTTCTCATCGACAACTTTACTTCTGCATAAGCCGGTATGATAGTTTTTCCACCCGGTCCTCCATAGCCGCTATGAAAACCATTAACATCAATTGTCGGAAGAAGAGCGCCTCGTATCTCAGGAGGTACTCCGATTGTGCCTCCTGTCGGCAACACCCCCGTCTCCGCTTTATAAGCTATTTCATCAAACGGCTCCGACATTGCCAGGTTGATCTCCGCCTCTGTTGGAGGTTTCACCTCATCAAGAAAACCCTCAACAGCTATAGAACCATCCTGATTAAACATTCCCGAAACCATCTTTGCAAGCACTGTTGCCGGATTCGGTGCCAGCCCCCCATGTGAGCCGGAATGCAGATCGTAGTCCGGTCCATCAAGACGCAGGGAAATGCTTGACACCCCTCTGAGGCCGGCAATTATTACCGGTCTGTACCCTTCCATCATTGATGTGTCGCAAACAATTACCACATCGGCTTTAAAGCGCTCAGGTTCCTTTTCTAAAAGTATGATCAATTGATCGGAGCCAGACTCTTCCTGACCTTCAAGGACTATCTTCAAATCCGGAAGAGGTACACCACTGTCTATGCATGCCTTTATTGATTGAAGTGACGCCCACACCTGCCCCTTATTATCCTGCGCTCCCCTTGCATAAACACGACCATTTTCAATAACAGGCTCCCAGGGGTCTGTATTCCAACCCTCCTCAACATCAGCAGGCTGAACATCATAATGACCGTAAAACAAAGCCGTGCCATCACTCTCACCTTTACGAACAGCATAAATAATTTGCGGAGCCTCTTTCGGTCCCAGTGTTTCTATACTGAACCCATTTGCCGCCAGCCAATCTTCAAGCCATGCAACACACTTCCTGCACTCGTCGAGATATGCAAGGTCTGTCCCCACAGTTTTAAAACGCAACAAGTCAAACCAATTCGCATTTACATCATTTATATTCGCTTCAAACCATTTTTCTGCCATATTTTCAATTTCTGTATTTTTCATAAATTCACTTCTGTTTAATGGAAAAATCATATATTTCCCCCAGTCCATAAAGAGTCAAATCCTTTTCTATTACGCAGTCAATACCTATTCCCTCAAGAGCCCACTCAGCATAACCTCCTGTGGCACAAAGGAAGGTTTCACTTCCTGTCGTATCGCATATATGATGGAAAATTTCTCTGACCATACCGCGGTGACCGATCTTGGCTCCAATAACCATCGCATTCTCAGTAGAGTCGCCACGCGCAGGAATTTTGCCCCCCAGCTCCACCAACGGTAACTGCGCCGTTTTTTCATGGAGGTATCGCGTCATCAATGGCAGCCCGGGAGCAATTACCCCGCCAATATAGTTGCCTTCTCTATTTACAACATCGAAGGTCAAAGC
>JAAZFF010000453.1 GCA_012511845.1 Lentisphaerota bacterium | reverse complement strand
GGCTCTCAGAGCTGTCCGCTGTTTTTCGGCGGTTTGCGGCTTGCCCCGGCGTAGGATTCGACGCCGGGAGAAACCAGCCCTACCTTATTTTTTTGACTTCGGCTGTTTTTTTACCCAGGCACCCCGTGCATCCATTATGTAATTACCGATGCTTTCAGAATCAGATATTTGTTTTGCACGACGACGTCCAACATGATCAGCAGTTGTCTTGCCTTTTTTTGCAATATCTTCATAAACTTTCTTGCGGTCAGCATTTTCTGCATCGACCAGTTTTTTGTTGGCGCCTCCTGCCTTGCGATCTATGAAAGCCAGATAGCCCTGATTGTTTTCACCGATAACACCGGCTCTTTTGAGTGCAACGATAGGGGCTTTACGGCTGATCATCCGTAGCTGTATATCTCCGGTCCCCTGGGCAAAAGAATAAGATGCCGACAAAATTGCCACCCATGCAAGGAGTATTGTAGATGCTGTTTTAAATTTCTTCATTATTCATTCTCCTTTTTTTCATTATCTAAAATCGTATCAGTATCACTGCTTTCTACGGCAGATTGCTCGCCCTCTTCCGCTAATGTTTCTTCTCCTCCTTCTTCTTCCGGAGCTGCAACTTCTGTTTCAGTCTCAGTAGCGGTTTCTTCTATAATTATATCTGAAAGCAGATTTTCTCCCTCCGGTATAGGTGCTTCATCAATCTCAGAGAAAAAATCATCGAGAGCTTTGTCAACTTTCAGGTTGATATCCATTGTTATATGTATAGGCTTGATTTCATGCGTTGTGCGTATACATCCAAATGAAATTATCAATGAAAATAATATCAGCGGTACGAAGAAAATGTTGAAATTTTTGTTCATCTAACCTCCCAGGTTTACTTTGACATTCGTTGCTTTTATGACGTTCTGCCGGTAACTTTTATTCATTCGGTAAATAAGAACAAGGTTTCATTTAACGGAAGGTTGAAAGAAACATCAAGCTTTATACCTTTGAATTTCACAGGGTTTTTGCTCCTGACAATACCGTCTTTTCCAACACTGTAGTATAACTCATCGGCAGGCTTGCCGTCCATTTCAAACTTTGCTGTCAGTGTTTCATCTTGAGTGTTTAATCCGATTTTCACCCATGAGTAAGAGAAGTTTTTAAGAGCGTCAACTGCCAGTGCAGATTCTATGGAACCTTCCGTAGAATCAAGTACTGTCTGTGAGGGGATAAGTTCGATTCGTCCCTCTTCGCCTGGAGTAGAGTATAGGTATGCGTCCCGGAAAACGATTCCTTCTTCTTTTGATATTATTGCCGGTATTGTTCCTGAAATGGTTCCTGTACCTCCGGAGTCAGTACCTATCCCGATTTGGTGAAGCAGTTCTGATAACTTCAGCCGATCAGCATGGAGGGTTATTCTTGTCCGACGATTTTCAGGTGAAAGGCGCATTGATTCGCCACGAATTTTACCGCCGCACCAGTTCAGTGTAGTATTGTCGATGAACCAGACAGTCGGGGAGTACATTCTGTATCCGAACCGTCCCGATTCAACTTCAATTTTTCCATATTTAAAGTTTTTGAATCGTATCACTTGTGAGTCACTCACAAGGGCAGGGAAGTTTGGAAGTGAAAATGTGAAGTGGATGGAATCGGCTTCGAGCTGCTTTTCCGGCCAGCTCAGGCTGCCATCCGATAAAGTTATTTCCATAGAGCCTTTTCCGGAGTTGCGATAATATGTGTAATCTCCTGTTGTTTTTGCATTCACATGAAGGGAAATTCCGTCAAGTTCAGGAAATATTACAGGCAGGATTGAGAGATCAAGCTGCTGTTCTGCCATTTCAATATAATTGGTTATAAGGATTTCGCCTCTGGCGTTAAAACTTATTTTGCTGCCGAAATCAAGCTCCGCATCGAGTGCCTCTACTTTTCCATCAAGTAAAAAAGTTTCATTTTCTTGCAGTTTGCCGGTGCAGGATATGTGTCCGACAAATGTAT
>JAAZFF010000452.1 GCA_012511845.1 Lentisphaerota bacterium | reverse complement strand
CGCTTGTACCCCGATGATGAAGGCATGCCGGAAGCTTTATTCAGGAAGGCTTATGTTGAGATGCAACTTGATCGCAAAACAGAGGCACTTGCCACCCTAGAAACGCTTCTCAAGGATTTTCCCTCTGAGTCGCGTGTTCCTGATGCCCACTTCTGGCGAGCACAGCTTCTACGTGAAAAAAACAGCCTTAAGGACGCTGAGGATGCCCTGAGAGCAGCGCTGGCATCGAATCCCGGTGACGATATAAAACGCGAAGCCCGGTTCTCCCTTGCCATGGTTTTGCTGCAGGATTCAAGGGAAACGGAAGCTGCAGCTATTTTTCAGGAGCTTGTAGACGATCCCATACGTTCCAAGTTTACATCACAGCAGTTCGCCTGGCTCAGTGATTACCAGTTCCGTAAACATGATTACGATAGTGCTGTGAAAACAGCGAGGTTGCTTATAAAGCAGACTGATGACAAAAAATGGGTTCAGGCAGGATGGACTCTTGCCGGCAAGGCACTGCGGGCTTCCAAAAAGCTGACGGAAGCGGAAGAGGCTTTTCTGGAGGCGCTTGAAATCGATATCCACACGCAATCGTTCGCACAATCTACGCTGTGGCTTGCTGAGATTCTCATGGAAAAAGGGAAAACCAGGGAAGCTGAATCTTACTTCCGGCTTGCTGTAACGCGCTGCTCTACAATTGAGCTCCAACCTTACAGGATTTATGCGTATTCCGGGCTGGGACATGCCGCTCTCGCTGAAGGCAGAAAGAACGATGCCGTAAAATATTTCCTTACAGTATCTTTGCTGTACAAGGATGATGTGATGCTGCCTCCCATAATGGCGGAAACTATTGAGTTGTTAGATGAAATGGGATTGAAGGAAGAGGCGCAAAAACTCCGACGAGAACTCAGCTCCACATATCCGGCTTCGAAAGAAGGACGAGATGCCGCAGAAGAGCTTGCCAAGGAGGACAAAGACTGATATGGCAGGGAACAAAGATAAATTTCCGGTTGACGGCGGCACGAGTGAAATAAATCCTGTCACGTATGTGGTCGCCATAATTATATCAGTAATCCTGCACGTGGTTTTGGCATTCTTCAGCGAAAGTATTCGTATACGTTTTTTAGGTGATTCCGCCGGGCTGACTACCGAGGGTAAACTTAAACTTCGTTCAGAGTCTGCCGTTTCTGTAGAAGTGAGGCAAACTGATCCGGCGCAGCACCTGCTTGATGTAACCATACCGGAGGTAGATCCTTACGATGTGGACTTGAATGAGATAATGCTTGCCAATCCCATGGGTACACCGAATGCATTATTTGAACCACCGGGTTCAGCGGCTGTTATAGAACCGGGACTTGGAGCCGAAATTAAAACACCGACTATTGCAGATGATATAGAGACTGTTCCTCCATGGTCGCCGAGAGAGGAAATCTTTACAGTAACGGATCAGATAGTTTTTTCGGACGAAATCTCTTACGAACAAGTTAAAATACCCGATGTAGAACGCCAGATGTTCGCTCCGGATGTTACAGCACGCTACGAAGTAGGTGCAGCGATAAGGTCCTTGTCTGCAGTTGGTACACCCTCGTACGTCAATCCTGCTCCACCCAAAGTGGATTACTCGAAATTTGCGGAATCGCTCGTAGGCGGGGATATGCGCATGCCCTCTTCAATTGAAGCCGGTTCCATCGCCTCCGGCATGGAAGCTACAGCGTTTTTACGTGAAATTCCATCCGACGTTGCTCCAGCAGAACCAATCGAATCAGTCCTGAAAACAAATGTTAAAATATACCGCCCGCGCAGGGGTGATTACGAATATTTTCAGGTTGATATCGACCGCAAGGGGGCTAATGTACTGCCACCGCTCCCGCGTGATATACTTCTGGTTCAGGATGCTTCCGCAAGCCTGGCTGAGGCACGCTTGAGTTTTTGTCGTGAAGCCATGATTAAAATTGTTGATGAGATGTCTCCTGACGATCGCCTCAATGTAATGGCGTTCAGTGTGGATAATACCCTCTGCTTCAAAGACGGGTGGCGGCGTGCAGACTCTGCCACAAAGGAAGAGGCAAAGAATTTTATCCGTTCGCTGCGTTCTGCAGGCAGTACTGATTTCTATAGTGCTATGCTTGCAGTTTTGGAGCTGCCGAGAGATCCTGACAGGGTAATGCTTGTTATAGTTTCGTCGGACGGAAAGCCTACAGCCGGAGGCATACAGCGCGACTCTGAAATCATCGGACGTTTTTCAAACCTTAATGATGGGCGAGTATCAGTGTTCGGTATCGGTGTATCACGCGGGTCAAATGAGTTTCTTCTTTCCATGCTTTCGTTCAGCAACAGGGGCGGTCCTGCGAGCATCCCCCCTGACCGATTCAATATTATCAGCTCGATACAGGGAGTATACGATTCCATTCATAGCCCCGTACTCTCGGACATAAGTTTTCTCTTTGATTCTACTTCCAAAGCTGAGGTTGCACCGGCGATGACTACACATCTTTACCTGGATCGTCCGCTCCGGTTGCATGGACGTGTGGAAAAGGGCACTGAGAAAGTTGTTTTCCAGGCGCGTGGTGTTGCGATGGGCAAGAATTACGACATGGTTTTTACCCTTGATCTGGTGAATGCCGAGATATCCGATAAATCGCTGGCGGAGAGATGGGCTACAGCACGGATGTACGATCTCGTGTCCGAGTACGCAAGAACCCCCGACAGCCGCCTGCTTGACAAGATGAATAGTCTGGGGCATGAATACGGCATTACCATACCGTTTAGAAAGCGCTTGTTTTAGTTCGTACTACATTTTAAAGATGCTTTATATAGTGGCAACGCCCATTGGCAATCTGGGTGACATTACATCACGTGCTCTTGAAACGTTGAAACTGGTTGATGCGATAGCGTGTGAGGATACGCGTCGTACCTGGGCGTTGCTGTCGCACTTTGGAATTCCGCGTCCGCCTGAAATGATTTCATACAGGGAAGGCAATGAGGAAAGGGCAGGGGCACGGGTACTTGCCCTGCTGCGAGAGGGGGCTGATGTTGCCCTCTGCTCGGATGGGGGTTATCCCGGTATAAGCGATCCCGGTTTTCGTCTTGTACGTAGTGCGGTAGCCGAGGGGGTTAACATGACGGTGATACCGGGTGCCTGCGCCGCAAATATAGCGCTTGTACTTTCAGGTCTGCCGACTTCCAGCTGGACATTCAAGGGTTTCCCTCCGCGAAAGCCCGGGGCTCTGCGCAGGTTTTTTGAAGTGGAGGCTCTTATGCCGCATACTTTGATTATTTACGAATCGCCGTATAGATTGGGCAAAACTCTCATGGCAGCGGCTGAAGTTCTCGGGGAACGCGAGGCTGCAGTTTGTCTTGAACTGACGAAGCTCCATGAGCGAGTCGCGCGTGGAACACTTCAGGATCTGGCTGCACAATATGCCGATACGAAGGTGAAGGGAGAAGCCACCATTGTAATTGCCGGTCTTTCCGCAAGATTACGTGGGCTCGACTGATGCAAATATTTAACCACGAACCACACGAACCTTCACGAAAGGGTAGGGCGCGTTTTTCCAAAACCGCCGTGGTGGCGAAGATTTCTCACGCAGAGCCGCGGAGAACACAGAGGCTGGGGATCTGGTCCACCCTGTCCACTCTGTCCAGTTGCGGCTGCAGAGCCCCGGACTCGGACTTGTCTGACCAGTCTGACGAGTCTGATAGCCACGGCGGTTTGCGGCTTGTCTCGGCGTAGTTAGCGGACGAAGCCGGAAGAAACCAGCCCTACCTTTGCACGGCTTGCCGGACCATGCAGGCGGGACAGGCAAGATGCCTGTTCTACAGTCTGCGGCGCATAAGCCTCTCGCCGGGCCCCTCGTACACCTTCACAGCGGAGCGGTACACGTTTTCCGTACACGACCATGAAAAGCGGTGAAGTCGTGTACGAGTACGTGAACGTGTACGAGTACGTGAACGTGTACGAGTACGTGAACGTGTACGAGTACGATTATTCACCTCTCGAGCTCTACCCACTGCCCGCTGCACACTGATCACTGCCCGAAGGGCTCGACTGCCCAGATTGCGGGCTGGCGAGCGTTTGAATATATGCTTGCGGTAAAAATGCCGGAGTTATATAATTTGCGGTATGAAGAGGGAGTTTTTTATAATAGCTGTAATTGCAGTGTTCACTCTGCTGAATGGTTGCAGGGTGAGTGATGTGAAAGAAGCAACGGTTATTGCCCCGGGTGTTCGCAATGAGACATGTCTGGAAAAAGTCAGCGAAGCTATCAAAACCGTTCACATCAGCACAAAGTCAAAGCCGCCGGAGGTGGTTTCTGCTGATTTTGAAACGGGCGAAATAGTTATTCGCTACGATTCCATGCAACTCGGCACTAAAAACCTGGAGCATGCAATTGCCGAGGCAGGTTTTTCCTGCGGACCATTTCCGGCGAATAAAGAAGCCGCGGCAAAGTTGCCGTCTGAATGTCGTGTTGAGGCAGATTAATCAATTTTTGGGTTTTCTGGCATTTGAGCGTGGGCTCTCTGAGCG
>JAAZFF010000451.1 GCA_012511845.1 Lentisphaerota bacterium | reverse complement strand
TTGGCTTTGCAGTTTCTGAAAAGTTTTGTTCGAGAACGTATTCCAGACTTGGCGCCTGGCGGCTGGAGCTGGCGTCTTTTGTTTTTGCTTCTACGGAAGCTTCAACAGCACCTTCTTCAGCTTTTTCCAGTATCGGCTGAACTGTAGAACAACCATGGAAGAAAACGGTGAGCAGTGCAAACAGGATAGCGAAAGAAAGTTTTGATTTCATATTATAATGCCTTTTCTATTTAGAAACATATTGCAAAACATTATATCATAACTGATGTATGTACTTCAAATTGTATCTTATTTTGCCGGCGATTTGGGCAGGTCAGACAGGACGGGCTGCGTGGATTCAGTCCATAAAAAGTATTAGCTTCCCGGTTTGTATGTTGCAGAGAAAATCATCTCAGTGAGCTCCTTGTTGAAGCCGGGATTTTCATAGAAGTGTTTGTAAAGCTCGGCGTGGTCGCTGAGCATTGCCACTATTGCCGCTTTGAGTGCCCGGTTATGTTCAAGTTTTGCCGCTGCACGATCGCTGTTTTTCATGGCATTCTTATATGCTTTGTCTGCTGAAACGGCAGCCGGTATTTCCTCACTGATAATCTTCCGAATGCGATCTTCATCCTCCCATTCGATATTACCGAAGCGTTCATTGAAACTTTGGAGAATGGCACTCAGATAATCCATCTCCGGTTCCGGCTTTACACCGCCGCCTGTCTCGGAAAACGTGTCTATAACACCTTCTTCATCTTCAAGGTAGATTTTCCGGCTTTCCTGTACTTCATTGCGATAGCTGTCCATATCAACAGTCTGCAATATTCCCTTTGATAAATCGTCCTCAGCAGGCGAAGGCAGTTTGGGGACGAGGAAATTGAGAAATATGCTGAGCTCTTCCCACTCACGGTTGTTGTAGGAAGTGATGGAAGCAAGAAACTGGTAGGAGCGTATAAATGCCTTGGCAGTTCCCTTGAACTCTATCTGGGCATCTTCATCAAGCTCCCCCATATAAAGTCCAACAGAGTGGTCGAGCAGGGGATCGAGCCGATCCCGAGGTTCTCCGCAGAGAAAAAGCTCAGCCAGACGGCTGACCTGATCGGCAGTATAGATCTGGTGGCGATCAAGTGTCGCCTTCATATCATGCAAACGGTTGCGGTCTGTTTCATCGCTCAAAACAGTAGTACGATAAAAGTCGGCAAAAGATTTTTGAATAGTGTCGACATCGTTCATGAAGTCGAGCACGAATGTATCATGTTTGTGCGGGTGCGCACGGTTCAGCCGTGAGAGGCTCTGCACTGCCCTGATACCTGAGAGGTGTTTGTCTACATACATGGTATGCAACAGCGGTTCATCATACCCGGTCTGGTATTTGTCGGCAACTATCAGGAAACGATAGGGTTCTTCTTTGAATCTGGCTGGAATCTGCTTGCCGGAAAATCCGTTGAACTGTGCTTCAGTGACCTTTCCTGCCTTATCCTTAAAGTCGGAAAAGGCTACAATCGCCTTATATGGGCTTTTGCGCTTTTGCAGGTACGCAGTTATTGTTTTATAGTAGTCGATTGCACGTTTGATGCTGGTGCAGATTACCATTGCACGTGCTTTGCCGTTGATCTTCTGCCTGCTTACATGCTCATGGAAGTGATCAACCATTATCTCGGCTTTTTCCTGAATTGCATGCGAGTGAGACTCTACGTAGTGGCGCAGTTTTCTCATTGCTTTTTTGGAGTCGAACTGCGGATCGTCTTCACAGGATTTTATCAGCCGGTAGTAACTGGGCACTGGTGTGTAATTGGCAAGCACATCAAGAATAAAGCCCTCCTGTATTGCCTGCTTCATTGTATAACTGTGGAAAGGACGGAATGGTGTCTGCTCGCCTTCAGTACTGCGAATGCCGAAGAGCTCCAGTGTTTTGCCCTTGGGTGTAGCTGTGAAGGCAAAATAGCTGGCATTGGAGAGCATCTTGCGAGATTCCATAATGCGGTTGATTATATCTTCGTAGCTCTCTTCTTCCTCTGCTCCCTGCTCAGCCAGCACCATGCTCATCTTGGCTGATACACGTCCGCCCTGGCTGGAATGGGCTTCATCTATAATAATGGCAAACTTGCGCTGTCTGTGGCTGTTGCCGATCTCATCAAGTACAAAAGGGAATTTCTGTACTGTGCTGATAATAATCTTTTTGCCCTCTTCCAGAAAACGACGCAGATCTCCGCTTTTATCAGCGTGTCCGATTGTCGCCGAGACCTGGGCAAATTGCCTGATGGTATCCTTGAGTTGCTTGTCGAGAATCAGGCGATCGGTTACAATGATCACGCTGTCAAATATTTCGGCAGATGTGTCATCCCCGGGTGTATCCGTTGTTTTATGATCACCGCGCAAGTCAACGAGCTGATGTGCCAGCCAGGCAATGGAGTTGCTCTTGCCGCTGCCAGCTGAGTGTTGTACGAGGTATCGGCCGCCCACACCATGATGCGCAGTGGCAGTCAGCAGCTTGCGCACTGCATCGAGTTGATGGTAACGTGGAAATATCTGAAACCTTCTCTTGCGATTTTTGTCGTCCGTTGTCTCTATTATCTGGGCATAGTTTTCAATAATATTGGTCAAACTCACCGGTGCAAGGGTTTCCTCCCAAAGGTAGGCTGTTTTCAGTCCGTCGGGTTTGGGCGGGTTACCAGCGCCATCATTGAAACCTTTATTGAAGGGTAGGAACCAGGAGTTTCTGCCCTTGAGATGTGTACACATCCATACCTCCTGATCATCGACAGCGAAGTGAACGAGGCAGCGCCCAAACTGGAAGAGCAGCTCGCGCGGGTCTCGATCGCGCTTGTATTGTTGAATAGCATCATTAACTGTTTGTTTGGTCAGGCGGTTTTTCAACTCGAACGTTGCAATGGGCAGACCATTGATGAAGAGGCAAAGATCGAGCGAGAGCCGTGTTTCATCCTTGCTGTATCGAAGCTGGCGTGTGATGCTGAAGATGTTTTTATTGAAGAGCTCTGCTGCCCTGATGTTACCCGGTGTGGGTGTGCCGTAAAAGAGTGTAAGGTCTACAGATTTATGCTTTATACCGTGACGCAATACATCCACAACGCCTCTCTTGGCAATTTCGCCCTGTAATCGGTAGAGAAACTGTCTTTGCCTTGTTTCTGCCTGCTTTTCCTGCCCGGGTATCACATTAAGCCCCAGCGCATCGGCAACTTCCGGTTGGGTGGCTTTTATAAAGTGATTGAGCTTGATCAGATCAACAGCATAATCGCGGTTGAAGTCCTGCGGAGCACCTTCGACATATGCAGGCAGGTAATCGCCCCGCCCCCGCGAAGATGTCATCGCTGCTATGATAAGATCTTCAAAGCCGCGCTCTGTCGTATCAGTAGAGCTCATGGTTCCCTCCTGTCCGACCTGTCTGACTTGTCTGACCTGTCCGACTTGTCTGACCCGGGCGGTTGCCGTGTTTTTATGCGCTGGCGGTACAGATTTTCTGTAAAGCCGCCCTTCTCAAGAAAGGTGCGCTCCTGGCTTTCAAGTTGGCGTTTGAGCAGGTAGACTGCCTGGTTGACAGCGCAGAGCATGGCATTGGCAGCCAGTTCAGGATCGGCTTCTGCCACAAACTCGGAGAGCCCTGCCAGGCCGGTCAGTCGTACAGTGCCGCTCTTTGCCGGCGGCAGATTCGGTGCTATATCGTGGGAGAGGCGCTGGCGCATTGCTAGTGCCTCCCTGGAATCTTTATGCCATACGCGCAAGCCGCGGTGCAACAGGAAGCTCTTGTAATCTTTAAGCAGCTCATCACTCAGGCTGGCACGGGCAATATTGGTGAGATACATCTCGCTCTTGCGCGAAGTGGCAGCAGCCCCGCTGCCTTCGCTGATGTTGCGTACGCCGCTGCGTGCTGCCTGTACCATCTGATCATGCGTACGGGATCGCTTCTCAATGAAGCGATCGCAGAAGACAATCGTGGCATCATACACTGCCTCAGCCACCTTGTAGCTGCGCAGATTCTCATAGCCGCCATGGGGCAGCAACACACCATCATGCTTGCTCATGGATTCCTCCCGTTCCTTTTGTCCGACCTGTCCGACCTGTCCGACCCGTCCGACCCGTCCGACCCGTCCGACCTGTCTGACCTGCGCACATCCAGCTTGCCGGTTACCACATCTGCAATCAGGCGGGTACGATACTCTGCCATCAACTCCAACTCTCTCTCAGCCGTGGCAATTGAAGCATCCAGAGTTGCTGTGGCTTGCTCTATATGCTCGCAAATAGCAGCTTGTTCATCTAGGGGTGGGAGCGATATAGCTGTAGAACCAATAAATAACCAAGACGCTCTTGGCATTTTAGCCCCATATGTAGATTTGTTAATAATATCGATAACTGTCTTTGAGCGCATAAAATACTCCAAAAATTTTGGCGAAAGAGAATTGTTTGATATTCGGAATACCAAAAATTCACCTACACATACACCAGTTTTGTTTGGTCGTGTTACTTTTGCCAAATATGGACGTAGCCTTCCGAATAAGACATCATCAATTTGAAAACGTTTCACTTTACTATCAAATTTAACTTCACCTGTAAGAGGAGTGGTTTTACCTGTCCAACTTTCCACATGCTCCATTGCTAAATAAATTTCATCATGTTTTTTTTGTGAAGTTTGCTCATTAATGTTCCTCACCACTGTCTTCAGCCGCCTCACCTCCCAATGCTCCGGAATCTCACCCAGCCACTCGATACCTGAATCTTTCATGGGCACAGTGGGGTCGAGACCTTTGGTGACAGCCTGATTGATAAGTGCTTGCTTCTGCTCCCGCAAAACATGCACCAATCGTTTCCGATTGTTCATGAAGTGATTATATTTACTCTCAAATTCATTCAGATAACTTACTATCACCTCCTGCTCATCAGGTGGTGGGATACTAGCTTGTAGCCTGAAAAAATCATCAGTATATAATCGGAGCCTGCTATCCACAACTCCACGAGAGTTACGCTTAAATTCTGCTTTGTATTTGTTTGTTCTGAAAAGGTAGTGATAGTACCAAGGGTTTCCAGAATTAAGACGATAAACACAATATGCAGGGCTAACTATACCATTGACCGGTGTCACACCCAAACTTCCGTTCCATGCAAGCATGATGTTTATAACCATATCTCCAGAAAAAGCGATTTTGTAGCCAATCAGGGTTGATGCTCGTGTGTCTGTTTTATCACTATCTGCTATTTTTTTTCTTGGAGTAACACCTGAAAACTGGGATACACTTAGAAGTATGTGGTTTTCATCTTCAGACCGTAAATTAACTTCACGGAATAAAGTTTTTACCCTTTGTACCTCCCAATGCTCAGGAATCTTTCCCAGCCATTCGATGCCGGTATCTTTGTATGCTTTATATGGTTTCGGGGGATGGTTCACTTTTTCTCCCCGTTGAGTTTATATGATATTGTGCCTACCAGCTCTTCAAGCAAGCCGTCTCCCTCGCGCTGCAGTGCCAGAAGCTCTGTTCCTATTTCTTCAAGCGTACGCATCGGGGCAGGGTTGTAGAAGTGGCGGGTAAAACTTATTTCATAGCCGATGGCTGTCTTTGCATGGTCGATCCAGGCGTCGGGCGTGTAGGGTAGTACCTCGCGCTTGAAAAAGCCTTCTATGCCACCTTCTTCCAGCAGGGGGATCTGCTCGGTGTCACGCAGGGCTACATCGGGCTCATACTCTACTTCCACATCCTGTCCGACCTGTCTGACCTGTCTGACATTCCTGACTACCGGCACTCCCTCCGGGCTGCATTTGTGTGTTTTACACAGTTCCTTGATCTCGCTTGCCTTATAGACTTTTCCCGGCTCGATTCCTTCCAGACGCAGTGGACGCTCCACCACTATTTTCCAGTAGCCGAAGGCTTCGTTGGGGAAAATCTTTGAGTTTTCGGTTTCCTTGAAATCAAGGAACATGCGGGTGATTTGGTCGATCTGCTCCGTGGTCAGGTGGCAGTTTTTATCGCCGAGGTTTTTGCGTAGCGGGGTGAATATCCCGCTGGCATCGATCAGTTGCACCTTGCCTTGTCGTTGAGCAGATTTGCGGTTGCTCAGTACCCATATATATGTTGCGATCCCAGTGTTGTAAAACATGTTGAGTGGCAGGGCAATGATAGCCTCCAGCCAGTCGTTTTCTATCACCCAGCGCCGGATATTGCTCTCACCCTGGCCAGCATCGCCTGTAAAGAGGGAGGAGCCGTTATGCACCTGTACAATCCGGCTGCCAAGCTCGGTTGTGTGTTTCATCTTGGCGAGCTTGTTGACGAGAAAGAGCAGTTGTCCGTCGCTGGAGCGTGTCAGCAGTGATAGTTCTTCGTCTTTGTGACTAGCTGTAAAGCGGGGATCCATGATTCCCGATCTGCCGCCCATGCGTTCGAGGTCTGTAGTCCAGCTTTTGCCATACGGCGGGTTGGAGAGCATGAAGTCAAACTCCATGGCTGGGAAGGCATCTGATGACAGGGTGGAGCAGTACTTTATATTATCTGCTGCATCTCCCTCGCCCTTGAGCAGCATATCTGCCTTGCTTATAGCATACGTCTCCGGCTGTATCTCCTGACCGAAGAGGTGTATTGAGACATCTTTGCCGTGTTCGGCAGCCAGTTTTGCCAGTGTTTCCTCTGCTACCGTGAGCATGCCGCCGGTACCGCAGGCTCCATCGTAGACGCTGTAGGTGGCATCTTTTATCTGATCTGCCATGGGGTGGAATATCAGGTTTGCCATCAGGGTTACAACATCACGCGGTGTAAAGTGCTCTCCTGCTTCTTCGTTGTTTTCTTCATTAAAGAGGCGTATGAGCTCCTCAAAGATCGTACCCATTGTATGGTTGTCGAGGCCTGGCTTGATAAGATTGCCGTCATGGTCATAAGTGGGGTGGGGGCTGAGGTTTACATCAGGTGTTGTAAATTTGGCTATTATGCTGCCCAGGATATCAGCTTCCACCATGGTTGGGATTTGATTTCTGAACTTGAATTTCTCCAGTATTTCCTGCACATTGGGTGAGAAGCCATCAAGGTATGCTTCGAAGTCGGATCGGAGTTGCTGCTGGCGTGCCCTTGAGCGCAGATCGCGCAGTGTAAAAGGGGATATATTGTAGAAGGCATTACCGGCTTCATTGCAAAGTGCCGGATCTTTGCTTGTTATGCCTGATTCATCAAGTTTTTTGTTTAGATTGAGTACTTGCTCCTTCGTTGACTCCAATACAGCATCGAGCCTTCGTATTACAGTCATGGGCAGGATAACGTCGCGGTACTTGCCGCGTACATATATATCGCGCAAAACATCATTTGCTATACCCCATATAAAACTCGTAATTTCACTAAACTGTGCATTGTTTGCCGGCATTGTTTTTCTTTTCTCCAGGGTAAGGTGTATCAGTAGTTTAAATTTATGCTATTTTCTCAAAATAGGGCTGGTTAGTCAACCTTTTGTAAATATCCGACCTGTCTGACCCGTCTGACGTGTCTGAGGTGTTTGACGTGTCCTTCTGCCGGTATTTTTCTGCTGCCAGCCACAAATTGGCAGATTTTTTTTAAAAATCGTTGACATGGACTCCTGAAAAATGATATTTTCCAAGCCCTCAACGTTTTGGCGGCAGAAGCCGCCTCCTGTGAGGCTAAATATTGGGACGTTAGCTCAGTCGGTAGAGCACGTGACTTTTAATCACGGGGTCCTGGGTTCAATCCCCAGACGTCCTACCACTTAAGATTCAGTGTTTTTTAAAACCTTCCCCAGCGGGGCAGGTTTTTTTGTTATATATTGTTTTATAATCAGCCAAATGAATCTGGGGTTTCCGATTATATAGCGTCGCCAAAGCCTGTGTGGTTCAGCCATCAATCTGAAGAGCCATTCCAGACCGCAACGCATCATCCATCTTGGTGCTTGCGGCACTGTGCCTGCATGGAAGATGAAAGCAGCCCCAACGGATAGGAGTACAGGAGTGCTTATCAATGGGCGAAATTGCTGTATCCAAAAATCCTGCCGGGGTGTTCCGATGCCGACCCATACGCAGTCAGCCCCGGAATCGTTGATCTGCTGCGCAACATAATCTACTTCCTGCGCGGTCAGATCCCTGAAAGGCGGTATATAGTGACCTGCGATTTTTATGTCCGGAAATTTGGTTTTCAAATTCGCTTCAAGTTTCCTGTACGTATCTTCGCAATCACAGCCGTAGAAAAAATGTTTGATATTTGCCTTGCAGCCCATCTCAATGGTTTTTATCATTACATCCGGTCCATAGCAGCGATTCATATCCAGTTTTGCTATTTTTTTACCTATCCAGACGAGGGGCATCCCGTCGCACAGGGTCATGTAAGAATTGTTGGCAATTTCCAGCAAATTCGGATGATCTATGCTTTTCAGAAGGGAATCTACAGCAAACACACACACATAATGTTTTTGTTCACTGCTTGTTGCATCCACTATACGTCTTACTGCGTCTTCGATTTTTAAACCGCTCAGTTGTACACCGAGAACAGAGAAACGAGGTATTGAATTTTGGGGATTGCTTTTGTTTTCCGGCTCTTTTGACATTGGTTTGCAATTATACATAATCGATTGTGTTTTCTCAATCTGTGTTTTTGATTGAATGAATCCATGTGTTTAAGTTACAATGGCAGCTTTAAAATTATATGTGAATGGACGCGGCAAGCCGTTGTGCCGTGTTGTTGATAATATGATTGGAAATAATATAATGACACTAGCGATCGGACGTGATCATAGAGACTCTTCTGCCAACGATGTAATTATAGAAGTGCTAGAAGCCAGGGGGCTGGAAGTTGCCGATCTGGGAACTTACAGCGATGCTTCTTGTGACTATAATGACTTCGGAGAAGCAGTTGCATCGGGGGTGGAGACAGGCAAATACAAGTTGGGAATAGTGATTTGCGGCTCTGGCATTGGTATGGGGATTTCCGCAAACAGGTTCCCTCACGTAAGGGCGGCCCAGTGCAACAATGCGGAATTGGTACGTACATCAAGAATTCATAATAATTCCAACGTCCTCGCCCTTGTTGCTTCTTTGTAGCCGGAAACAGAATTGCCTGCTATTGTAAATGACTGGGTCGACGAAAAAATACCCGAAGAAAACCGGCAGGTGCGGCGCGCGGAGAAACTCCTGAATACAGGAAACCGCATTATTGAGATTGCCCATATCCAGGATGTGGATCGTGAAATTTATGATGTTATTCTCGGGCACAAGGAGCAGGAAGAAGATACAATCAATCTTATAGCATCAGAGAACCTGACCTCCAGGGCAGTTCGGGAAGCGCAGGGCTGCATAATGACGAACAAGTACGCTGAAGGATATCCCGGGAAGCGTTGGTACAGCGGATGCAAGTACGTTGATGAAGCCGAAATTTTGGCAATAGAACGTGCAAAAGAGTTGTTTGGTGCAGAGGCGGCAAATGTTCAGCCGCACTGCGGTTCTGCAGCGAATATGGCTGTTTATTTCGCCGTTCTTGAGCCAGGCGACACAATACTCTCGATGAGTCTTGATCAGGGGGGACACCTCACGCACGGTTCTCCTGTGAACTTTTCAGGCAAACTTTTTAATATTGTTCCCTACACAGTAAATCCGGATACAGAACTGATCGACTATGATGAAGTTGAAGAGCTTGCGCTTGAGGTAAAACCAAAACTGATTGTTGCGGGAGCAAGTGCGTATCCCAGAGGACTTGACTTCAAGCGCTGGCGTCAGATTGCTGATTCCTGCGGAGCAATGTTGCTGGTGGATATGGCACACATTGCCGGTCTTGTTGCCGGTGGTGTGCACCAGAATCCCGTTCCATACGCCGAGTTTGTGACATCGACAACGCACAAGACTCTCCGCGGTCCGCGAAGCGGTTTGGTGCTGTGCAGGAAGGAATTTGAAAAAGACATTAATAAAACAGTATTTCCGGGTTTGCAGGGAGGTCCTCTCATGAGCACGATTGCAGCAAAGGCAGTCTGTTTCAAGGAGGCAATGGCACCTGAATTTAAACAATATGCGCAACAGGTGGTAAAAAATAGCATTGCTCTTGCTGATGCGATTAAATCTCGCGGTTACCGTCTTGTTTCAGGTGGCACAGACAACCATATGATGCTTGTGGATGTAGCTGCTTCCGGTCTTACAGGCAAAGACGCAGCGGCTGTGTTGGACGCAGCAGGAATAATTGTTAATAAAAATACAATTCCCTACGATAAAAACAGCCCGTTTGTTACCTCTGGAATTCGTATTGGAACAGCTTCTGTGACAACGAGAGGCATGAAGGAAGAGGAAATGGGCTTTATAGGAAATAAGATAGCTGATGTTCTGGAGAACATGGACGACAGTGAACTGCACCTGAAGATTCGGGAAGAAGTTGTAGCTTTTGCTCGTAAATTCATGGTGCCATAGTGGAGAAATAAATGGCATACGAAGTACTGGCAAGGAAATGGCGCCCGCAAACATTTGATGAGGTTGTAGGGCAGGATCACATAGTAAGGACGCTGAAAAATGCGATTATACAGAATCGCATCTCGCAGGCGTACCTTTTTGCCGGTCCGCGCGGCACAGGAAAAACTACGCTTGCCCGTATTTTTGCCAAAGCTCTCAATTGCAAGGATGGTCCCACAATTACTCCGTGCGGGGTATGCGCCTCGTGTGTTGATATTGCAAAAGGAGCAGCATTTGATGTAACGGAAATTGATGGTGCTTCCAATAACGGCGTTGATGATATACACGGTAAAATTATCGATACGGTAAATTTTGAGCCTGCGGGCGGCAAGTACAGGGTGTACTACATAGACGAGGTTCACATGCTTTCAACTGCTGCGTTTAATGCGTTGTTGAAGACTCTTGAGGAACCTCCGCACTATGTGAAATTTATATTTGCCACTACAGAGCCTGATAAAGTTATCGGTACAATTTTGTCACGCTGCCAGAGATTCGATCTGCGGAGAATTTCTATTCCGGTAATTGTTGAACATTTGCGTCTGATGGCAAAAACAGAAGACCTCAATATAGAGGACGACGCCATGTTGGCAATAGCCAGAGGTGCAGATGGAGGAATGCGCGACGCCCAGTCGGCTCTCGATCAGATGATATCATTTACCGGAAAAGACATTAAGGAGAGCGATGTTTTAAGTGTATTCGGGCTCGTAGCACGCGGTTCCATAGAGGAAATAGCCGGCGGAATATTGACCGGTGATGTTGCCGGGATTTTACGGCTTGTTGCAGAGCTTGATTCTTCGGGAAAGGACTTGCGCAGATTAACAGGAGAGCTTGTCAACCATTTCAGAAATCTGCTGGTTTGCATTCAGCTTGATGGTGATACGTCGCAGATAGATTTAACCGATGCCCAAAAGGGTACGCTGACAGCGCAGGCGAAGTTGTCAACGGCATCTGCAGTCCTTGCAATTGTTGAAAACCTGATAGAGCTGGAAAGCAGGATGCGTCTTTCCCTTACACCGCGTACAATCCTCGAAACTGCCCTTATAAGGTGTGCACGTGCTTCAGAATTAGTTGACTTGCAGACTATTTTGCGGAAACTTGCCAAACTGACAGCATCTGACAATACTGAAGCAGCGACAGTAAAAGATACATCTGAAAAGAAACAGGTGAAAGCAGCACGCAGTAACCCCGTTAAAACAGAATCGAAACCTGCATATAAAAGTGAATCCAAAGAAAATCACAGCGCCAAGGAAAGTTCAGACACAACAATTTCAGAAGTAGAAAAAAACCGGAAAATCATTGAGATTCCTGTAATAAAGGATGCTCTGGAGATTTTTGATGGTAAAATTATTGATATAAAACATAAATAGAATAGAAACGGAATATAAAAATGTCAAAACCAGGTTTTTTCCAGCAAGCCAAACAGGCTATGGAAATGCGAAGCAAAATTAAAAAAGCACAAAAAGAATTAGAAAGCCAGACGTTTGATTACGAGAATGCCGGAGTCGTACTTACTGCAAGGGGAGATATGACGATTTCTGCCATCAAAATCAGTCCTGATGTGGTCGATGCTTCCCGCCTCGACAGGCTGGAGCGTACTGTTACTGAGAACGTAAACAAGGCTCTCAAAAAGAGCAAGGACCATGCAACCGCACAAATGGCAAAAATGACGAAAGAGATGGGTCTTGACGGCCTGATGGGTGGCATGTAGTCAAGTTGCATGTTGCAGGGAACATAACCGCATGGCGAATCCATTCAATAATCTTACACAAGTATTGGCGAAACTTCCCGGTATAGGGCGCCGCTCTGCGGAGCGTGTAGCCCTTGCGTTAGTTCGCAAGGGTGATGAACTTGCCGTTCCCTTAATTGATGCCCTTACGGATTTGCGAAATCAAGTCTGTACATGCAGACTTTGCGGTTCAATAACAACGCATGATGCCGATCCGTGTCGCTTATGTTCTGATCCGATGCGTGATCCGAAGTTGTTATGCGTTGTAGAAGATTCCGGTGACATTCTTGCAATAGAGCGTTCCGGCGCATTCAAGGGTGTGTTTCATACTCTTCATGGGCGTATTTCGCCCATGTCAGCATCGGGTCCGGACGATATACGCCTGGCTGAGCTGGAAAAACGTATAGAACAAGGCTCTTACTAGGAAGTTATACTGGCAATCAGTACAGATGTTGAAGGCGATGCAACGGCTGCTTATCTGGCAGAACGATTATCAAAATTTGATGTTAATGTTTCGCGCCTTGCACTGGGATTGCCTGCCGATAGCGGAATAGGGTACTCTGATCCCCTGACATTGAAACGGGCAATTAACGGCAGGCAAGCTTTTTGAGTCGGACGCGTCGGACGTGTCCGACTTGTCTGACTATGTGAGACCTGCTCACCAACCACGGCGGTTTGCGGCTTGCCCCGGCGTAGGATTCGAAGCCGGGAGAAACGCGCCCTACCTTGCTCGGCAAGCCGTGCAGTGATCAGCGGGCAGTGGGCAGATCTAGGGTGACGAAGATATCTCACGCGAAGACACGAAGAATGCGAAGGGGAAAACCAGGCTTTTCAATGGGGTTAATAGCGTCAAAGAAGAGTGTCGGCGCAAGAAAGCTGGAGGGCGAATGTCCTCATGAGCCGCTTAGAATCGCCTGCGGTT
>JAAZFF010000450.1 GCA_012511845.1 Lentisphaerota bacterium | reverse complement strand
TGTAAATTCATTACGACACTAAAAGCAGGTGACAGCCAATTGCATAAAAGGGATTTCCTGCGAAAGATCCGAATCTTGCTTTTGCCTCCTCAACAGTCGCGAACATCAGGTTCCCGGAAATATCTTTGAAATTATAGCCTATTGTCCACCCTGCCACCACGCTGTAGAATGAAAGTATAACGAATCCTGCGAGCACCCCCATGACTCCAACGAGAACCCAGCGAAATCTTAATATGAGGGCACCGATAATAAGAGCCAGTATGCCCCATCCCCATGCCTTGAACGCAAGCATGCATATACCGCCCAGCGAAACCATAAAAGCTATCAAGTTAGCTGAGTGCGATTGCGCAGGAGCCAGCTGTTTGAACGCTCCCACGGGGCTTTGTCTTGTGTTGCGACCCAATGCCATTTCGCATAGTAAAATCGGCAACCCTATCACGGCTATGCATAAAAGATACACAAGCACAAATGCGCCGCCGCCGTTTTGTCCTGTAACATAGGGGAACTTCCAGATATTACCAAGACCGACAGCCGATCCGGCTGCTGCCCATATAAAGCCGAGGGAGGAGCTCCAGTTTTCCCGTTGCTCATTCATCTTGTCCATACTTAGCCATCCTTCTGATAAACGAAATAAAACTACGCTTATACTATTAAATATCCGGCATGATGTCAGTTGTTAAATTGCCGGTTGTTTCGGTTGCTGCAAAAATTTCAACAGTTAAAAATGTTATCAGCTATTCTTCGAGATCCATCTGCTCCATGCGCATTCGTATGTATTCCCGGGCGATTTTCAGATCCTCGAACGCTTCTGCTGCGTTGCAAAGCGGTTCAATTTCCCCTTTGACCGCGCGTATGAAATTGATCGCCTGCTGGCGCATTGAGCCAATCCATGGAAGTTGCGGCTCTATTGTCTGAGGTATGATGCCGCCGCCGGGATCACGGTACAACGTAATACGCCCCGGTTTATTCACTGCCAGTGAGGCGGGTATCTCGATTTTTATCCAGCCGCGTTTAAAGCACACCAGCACGGTCTCCTGCCAGTCGATCGTTGTATGAAACGGTGTCATTTCAATAAGACACGCCACACCGCTGTCGCTGCTCCCTGCCATGATCCCTCTCGATGGAGAGACATATGTGAGAGCGTACGGCTCCCCCAGCATGTGTCGCATCAGGTTTATGGGATGGATGTAGTAGTCGATCATCATCTGATACCACCTGAATGCGCACCAATTCAAATCGGAAGCAGGAGGATCTCTTTCCAGATCCAAATCTTTCACTTTCTGCTCCGAGCGTATCAAATCAGAGAAACCACCGGCGATCCAGTCGCCTCCCGGCATTAAAATGCGAATATACGTCAACGGTCCAAGCTCCTGAGTTTCCTTCAGTCGTTCTATCTCCGCCTTTGCATACATCACCGCAGGGTCACTTCGCCGGTTGTAACCAACCATATGCCACGTGCCCGACTCTTCGAGTGCTTTCAGAATTTTTTCACCTGACTCTATAGACGAGGCAAGAGGTTTTTCTGTGAACAGCGGCACTTTTGCCTTTAATAATGGAGGTATAAGCTGCGCATGCCTGAAAAACGGCTGGGATGCCACCACGGCATCAAAACCGCCGGCATCAACCATTTCTTCAATATTATTATAGACACGGGGAACCCCGTAGCGTGCGGCAACTTTGATTCTCAGATCTTCCCTGATTTCACAGAGAGAAACAACCTCGCAGTCAGGCAGCGTGGCATAATTCTTCAGATGCGCAACTTGCCCGATCTTTCCCACTCCGGCAAATGCTACCTTTATTTTTTTTGTTTCACTCATTTAGTTTCGCCTCCAGATAAAACAGCTATCAATTTTCTCTGAATTTATCGAGAACGGGAATCACCCATATTGGTAAGTGGTCCGATTTTGATAACCCTGTATTTCTCAAGCGGAATACGTTCAAGCTCATCAGGAGACAATATTCCGTCCCATGTCCAGCCGGGATGTCCGTAAACTCCCTCAGTATACACCACGTTTCCGCGAGCATTATCCACGTTTACCATTCCGTACTTCTGCATCGCACGCGCCAGTGTTGCAGCTGCCGGCGACAGATCGTATGCGGACAGATCAAGATCGGGATCCAGCTGCATTACAGCACCTTCCGGCAGCCCTCCATCTTCAAATCCATCAGTCCAGGTAGCAGGGAACGTAAATTGCTGAAAAGCATTGTGCCACGTAGCCATGGCTATTTTATGGCGAATCTCACCGGCAAGTATTTCATGCCGCATTGCCAGACCGGCGACTATCGGTACACCTGATGCTC
>JAAZFF010000449.1 GCA_012511845.1 Lentisphaerota bacterium | reverse complement strand
GGTAATCTACCATGGCTGTTGCAATGCCTGTCTTCATGCCAAAGCAATCAGCGAGGTTGGCAGCTACATTGAATTCTCCGCCGCTTACGTGGATATCACACTGAGTTGCTTTTCTGAACGGAATAACTCCAGTGTCGAGCCTGTGTATGAGTGCTCCCAGTGAAACTAAATCAAGAGCCCCATCCTTTTTAATATTAATTCCATAGTCCATGATTCTTTGTCTCTTTTTTGTACATCCAGCAGACCTCTGAGAACCTCATGTTCAAAGGAGACCTGACAGGAAATTCATTTTTCATTTTATTGATCAAAATTTTAGCAAAATGCGGATTGCAAGTCAAAGATTCGGTAAGCGGCAAGCAGCGCGGCGGCAACAATAATTTGTGAAGCAATTTGCGATATGATAGGATTCCGGCTTCATTAGTAAAAAACGAGATGTTGTATGAACTATAAAATCAGACATCAGTGGGCTTCACGAGGTTTTGATGGGGAATAAAACCTCACTTTATTGTGCTTCAGCACAGCGCTGTTGGCGGGTTGGATTTTTTTATAGTGACAGTACGTTGTTTTGGTGGATACGCAGGAGAAAATATTTTAAATGAAAAAAGATCTTGATTTGTTGCGCAAACGACTTTGCGAGATTAATACGACCAGGTATTGCGGCACGATACGTGAAAAAACAGACCGATGTGTCGAGTGGTGTGAAACTATGGGCGATGACGGTCTGTGGCAGGACGTCAACCATACGTGTTATAATTTAATGGACTGGCAGGCAGCGGATCACCTATCGAGGCTGCTGTTTATGTCCATGGTGTGGAGCGATGATACTTCTGAACTGTGTGGAGATAATGCTCTTCTGCGGTTAATTACCCGTGGGCTTGATGCGTGGTATGATTTATCACCGCAGAATCCAAATTGGTGGTGGATGGAGATAGGTATACAGCAGAAGCTGGCGGGTATACTGCTATATGTTTCCAGATTTTGCGACAGTTCCTATGTAGAGCGGGCAATCCCCGCCTTTGTAGCGCACGAACCTGCAACACGCTATACTGGGCAAAATCTGGTGTGGGTAGCAATGATAGCTGTATCGCACGGTGTTTTAGTTGAAGATCGAGAACTCATAAGTCATGGACTCAATCTTGTTCACAGGGAACTGCGTATAATGGCGCGCTCTGAAGGCTTACAGCCTGACACGAGCTTTTTTCAGCACGGTCTGTTACTTTATTCCGGCGGCTATGGTCAGTCGTTTGCATCTCTGGTTGCCCAGGCATTGTGGATAGCAAGTGGAACAGGTTTCGAACAGCCTGATCAGGTAGAAAAAATTGAGCTTCTTTCCAGATTTATACTTGATGGCAGTCGCTGGATGATACGCGGCTCCACATTTGACTACAGTGCTGTCGGGCGCGAAATATCGCGTGCAGGTCACAGTGCCGTTAATCTTTTTCACGGAGCTGCATACCTTGCCAAAATTGATAATAAGCGCAGAGCGGAGCTCCTGGAATTGGCAGACAGCCCGAAAACCAAGTCGATGCCTTTAAAGGGCAATCGCATGTTTTGGTGTGCAGATTACATGACGCATCATCGTGCCGGCTACAGTATTACTGTCAGGGTGCCGAGTACACGACTCATAAATGTTGATTTTGCGTGTTGTGGCGGAGAAGGGCGCGTATGCCACCACATGGCAGAGGGAGCTACATTTATATATTGTGATGGTG
>JAAZFF010000050.1 GCA_012511845.1 Lentisphaerota bacterium | reverse complement strand
GGATACCAGGGTAGGGACGGCTCTCTGAGCGGTTCGCAGGGACGCTCACCCTCCATTACGTAAGGATGCGCATAGCAAACTATTTTTAACTTGACTTTAAAAGCCGGTACAAATAATATTTGCGAGCCTTGCTGACATTAATTTAAAGCACTTGATCTCCTGAATTTGCAAGGAACATTGTGAATTATATAATTTATTTTAAACTATCATATTGAGGGTAAAAGCATGCAAGATATTCGTGAAATAATTCATGAGGCTGGTTTATGTGTTGTCGGGGGAGGCATGCCGGGACTTTGTGCCGCAATTTCCGGTGCAAGGCGAGGCATTAAGGTTGTACTGATGCATGATCGCCCCGTCTATGGAGGAAACGCCTCAAGCGAATGCCGCGTACACATTTGCGGTGCTGACAGACATAATTCCGTCAAAAATGTACGGGAAACCGGTATTCTGGAAGAAATCCGCATGGAAAATCTTTACAGGAATCCAAACAGAAATTTTTCTGTCTGGGACACAGTGCTGTTCGAAAAAATTTTAAACGAACCGAATATTACGTCACTTCTCAACTGCTCATGCTATGAAGCCCGGATGGATGGCAATGTCATTAAGTCGGTTACAGGCTGGCAGACAACAACTCAGACACGTCATGTAGTTAATGCTGAAATTTTTGCCGACTGCTCGGGCGATGCCATTCTGGCACCGCTTACAGGGGCTGAATTCCGTATGGGACGCGAGGCAAGGTCAGAATACGGCGAATCTATCGCTCCTGAGGCAGCCGATTCCCGCACAATGGGAATGACGTGCCTTTTCCAAACACGCGAATATGATTCTCCCCAGCCGTTTGAAGCACCTCCATTTGCTCAAAAATATGAATCCTGCGAGGAGCTGCCGTATGGTGCGCGTGGTCACCGTTGGTGGCAGATGGGGTACTGGTGGGTAGAACTGGGCGGAGAGCACAACAGCATTCACGATACTGAGATACTGCGTGATAAGCTCGTCAGCATAGCCCTGGGCGTTTGGGATCACATAAAAAACCATTGTCCGAACAGGGCTGAAGCTACAAACTGGGCGCTTGACTGGGTGCAGTTTCTTCCTGCCAAGCGTGAAAGCCGACGTTACATAGGTAATCATGTGCTCACGCAAACCGACGTAGAAGGCGAAGGCAAATTTGATGATGTTATCGGTTATGGAGGCTGGTCGATGGACGATCATCATCCGGAAGGGTTTCACTGTGTCAAGGTGGGAGCACCGCCCACAATTTTTCATCCGGCACCTTCACCTTACGGAATACCTTACAGATGCCTGTACTCCCGCAATATAAGCAACCTTATGTTTGCCGGTCGCAATGCAAGCTGCACTCATGCAGCGGCAAGTTCGACACGCGTTATGGGAACCGGTTGCACAATGGGGCAGGCGCTGGGAACAGCGGCAGCATTGGCTTTGCGTGATCGCCTTCAGCCTGCCGACATCCTGGCAAGGATTGGTGAACTCCAGCAGGAGCTTATAAAGGACGATGCATACTTGCCCGGAGTCAGACAAATATTCCCCAAATTGACGATTGAGGCATCCCTTTCAGCATCGCAGGGAGATCCCGAAGCAGTTCGCAGTGGAATCAACAGACCTGTCGGCGATGATATGAACGGTTGGCAGTGCTCTGCAGGAGATTTCATTTCTTATACTTTCAGCAAACCGCAGAAGGTGAATAATGTGTCGATTATTCTCGATAGTGCGCTTGATCAGAATGTTGCCCTGAGCTATCACCAGAGAGACGATCAGCTTACTTCTCCCCCTGATGTTCTGCCTCAAGAGTTCAGTATTGAAATTTCAGTCGATGGAGAATGGTGTGAATTAACACGTGTCAGCAAAAACAGGGATCGGCTTGTCCGTGTTTCTGTTGAACAACTTATATCCGGTATAAAATTCAAGCTTCATTCCACATGGGGAAACAAGGAGAGCCATGTTCATGCTTTTTGGGTTGACTAGAAATTCTTTATTCTGCCGGGTTTTTTAAAATGAAGCATTCAAACATGTTTGACGTGGTTATCATAGGTGCGGGG
>JAAZFF010000049.1 GCA_012511845.1 Lentisphaerota bacterium | reverse complement strand
TACTCAAATGGCAGCTCTTCACCATCCCGTACGAAAGGAATATAGGAACCCTTGTTTTTATCCATCTTAACGATGACGTCTTCATTTATATACCAGCCGATGGGCATGCCGTAAATAAAGTTCTCATCGGCTGTCAGCAACGGGGCACCGCGCTTTTCACCCCATTTCTTTAACCTGTCGGGACCAACTCCGATGATGCCGCTGCCGCCCTCTGCAAAACCCCATGATATGATCATCCAGTCTCCCGAACTGACTATGCTCACCGGATCGCTGTGATCGGAACCCCAGGCACCATTTCCTGCAGCTGTTTCCCAAGGCGGGGTGCCGGGATTGTAAAAAGTCATTTCATATTCCGCACCTAGACCGTCATGTACAAGTCCGCGTGCACGATATTTTCCAGGTTCAACGAGATTCCCCTTGTCATCCAGCCCGTCCCAGCCTACCTCGACGGTTCTCGTTGAGCCATTTTCTGCTACGGTGTAATCCTCCGGCAATATATCTCCGGCGAGGTTGCGGACACGGTGCCCCGTTTCATCTTCTACGACAAACGTTACGCGTGCCGCACTTTTCGGCAGCTCGGCATGGAATTTGAAGACACCTTCAACACGCTTCTCGTCGGAAACATAGCGACGCAACTCTATTTGTCCCTTTTCAAGGAGTGTGACATTACCCCATGCACGATGAGCTGTCCAGTAAAACTGACGTGAAGTGTGTCCCTCCTGCATATTGTCAGCATAGCGGTGAATAGGCCAGGTGTAGCCTGTAGGATCTCCCCACATAAATTCAAAACCCATCCGGAACACAAGTCCCGGTGAGATTTCGGGTGAAACTTTGAATAGCAGTTCCCAGGGGATACGGATTTCCTGGGAGTATCCTTGACCGTCCTCATCTTTGAGAAAAGCCATCTCAACGCCGTCGTCCATCTTTGTGCCGCCCGGTTCTGCCACATAAAGTGTTTGAATTGTTTCGTTGATGTTTCTGGTGTGATTGGGATCCATCCATACAGCATGGTGAAGAGCAGGTTGCGCCTCCGGCGTAAAGTACCACGCAGTCAGCCACGTTGTCTGATCTGAAGTTTTGACCCGGATTTGCGTAGAGTCAGACTTCCATCCGTGGGTGCAGGAAGTTTTATTTGTAGCAGTTTTCAGTTTAGCAGGCTATTTGGCGTTTTTCCTTTAGTGCGTAGTCCCATAGTTTCACATATCGTTGCGACTTAACCACAGCTCTTAGTGGCAACATTGCATCAAGCCCTCCCCTTGACCAGAACATTCCTGATTTACAGAATCGTTCTGCAACTACATTTTTACAAGCCGCCTCTATTACTCCTGAACCGATGAACCACCCTTTGGCACGATATAGATCATAACTCATGAACTCTTTTCCTTTTATGAAGTAGGATAGTGCTTTTTTACACTCTTTGCTGTTCTGTGCTTTGTCTTTAGCCTCTTTTATGATCTGCTCTACTTTGCCATACAAAAGCATATTTCGCCATTTTTTATGCTGTTCCTCTTTCTCTTTATCTACAAAACCGCAAGCTTCAAGAAGCGGTTGCAGATGTTCCACAGCGTGGTGAAAGTCAATGATGCCTGTGGCAAATGGGAGCCAATTGGTACGAATATTCAATATTCCTGCAGCAGCATCTGATATAAAGATAGTAAGCGGCGGTTCGCCTGGGAAGCGCGACTGATAGTATGCCCAAAGCTCTTTTCCAAACTCATCTGCTGTTTTTGATGAAAGCAAATAGTGAGTAGAGTTGGCATCTCGCTGCGGTGCCTCCTCTTCGCCAGGATTGGGATTAAAGGTAAATATTGCGGCAGCTTTAACCTCACGTGTTTTGGCATCTCCATTTTTCCCCTTGACCCCTGCTTCCTGTAGCTCTTTGCGCCGTATGGGAGCGCCCTTGCCATCAACCTCTACGGCTACACAAGCAGGGCGTACCTCTTCGGGCAGTGTGCCATTACGAATAAAATCAGCCGCATGGCTATTGACGCTTTGAGCAATCTTACGAATGCGATATGGGCTTATCTGCAATCCACAAAGAGTATCACAAGTTGCCGAGGCTTCACCAAAAGGCTCAACAGCGGCGCGCATTGCTGCTCGGGATGCAACAGCAGGCGAAACTCCGTTTATGAGAAAAAGAGCATCATCCATGGGATAGCGACAGCCTCCCATTTGCGTGTTATGGTAACAATTACGCTCAATCTCAATCGGACCAAAAAGAGAATCGACGATACGCTTGCGTTTGCCAGCATATGACTCACCCTCCTGAGCATTGTCATCTGGAACCTCTATTCCCTGCTGGGCTATCAACGCTTCTATAAGAGCACGCCCACTATTTCTTAAAGCCATTTCTAAACACTCTTCAAGTTGCTTTGTACAACCAAGACCATGACGGGCTATATCATCACCCGCTGCTGAACAAATCGTTGCTAACTCAACACTCAGATGCTGAATTATTTCTGCCGTTTTTTTTTATAACCACAACTGGACAGTACTGTTTTTGTATCGCTATCACTAAGCTCCTTAACCAATCCCTCAAGAACATCTGCCTCAGCTACTGCTGCTTTGAATTTGTCAACCAGACCATCGGGAATATGTATCGTATGATTCTTCCCTTCTGACCAATACTGTAACTGATGGTAAATGCGCTCTGTTCCATCAGCCAGTTTGCGACGCTTTTGTGTAATACTACCACGAACTGAAAGACCTATTGTCGCTATGTCAGCCAATATTGCATTGCGTTCACGTGGCATAGATGATTTCGATTTTTTAT
>JAAZFF010000448.1 GCA_012511845.1 Lentisphaerota bacterium | reverse complement strand
GGTGCGACCGGGTAAGAATTCTGGTTCAAAAGTTGCACCCGTTATAATCGAGGAAAAGAACGACTGATTGTTGTGCACTTATGTTCTTCTGACTTGCAGTCAACCGGAGGATTGAAATGAATCATATACATAGTGAAAATAAATTGCTCGAAAAAGAAGCAAAGTACTGCTCATATGGAGATACAGTGCACTATGCGGATACGCCAAAGATTTTTGCAGGGTGCGAAGGCTCCTTCCTGTTTGATCATGCCGATACGCCGTATTTGGATTTACAGATGTGGTATTCGGCGGCTAATCTGGGCTATAGAAATAAACGGATTGAAAAAGTTCTTAAAAAACAGATTGAAACTATGCCGCAGGTTGCTTCGCAATATTTGCATTCATCGAAAATTGAATTGGCTGAGTCGATATGTACATATAATGAAAAAACATTCGGATCAGAGGGCAGAGTTCATTTTAACGTTGGAGGTTCTCAGGCGGTCGAAGATTCTTTGAAGCTGGTTCGGAATTATTGCAATGGCAAAAGTCTGATGTTTGCATTCGAAGGCGGCTACCACGGGCGAACGCTTGGGGCATCGGAGATTACTTCCTCGTACAGGTATCGTCGTCGCTATGGGAATTTCGGTAACCGTGCCCAGTTTATTCCTTTTCCTTATTGCTTCCGGTGTCCGTACAAAAAAGATCGGGAAACTTGCGGACTTTATTGTATAAAGCAATTCGAACGCTTATTTGAAACGGAATATTATGCCCTTTACGATCCCAAGGCTGATGAGTGTGAATACGCTGCCTTTTACATAGAGTGTATTCAGGGTACTGGTGGTTATGTTGTGCCGCCGGAGGGTTATTTCAAAGAATTGAAAAGAATTCTCGATCAGCATAATGTACTTCTGGTTGATGATGAGGTTCAGATGGGGTTTTTCTGTACAGGAAAATTATGGGGTATAGAAAACTTTGGAGTAAATCCTGATGTTGTTGTATTTGGAAAGGCGCTAACGAATGGAATGAACCCTCTTTCCGGTCTTTGGGCTAAAGAGGAAATGATAAACCCTGAGGTATTTCCTCCCGGATCTACTCATTCTACATTCAGCAGCAATCCGCTGGGAACTTCTGTTGCGCTTGAAGTTATGCGAATATTACAGGAAACAGATTATGAAGCCAAAGTAAAGACTGCGGGGTCGTATTTTCTTGAAGGACTCCGGGAATTGAAATCTCGCTATAAAATTATCGGTGATGTTGATGGGCTTGGATTGGCTCTAAGAGTCGAGATTTGCAAGGAGGATGGTTTTACGCCTGATCAGGCAATGATGGATCGTATAGAAAATGAGGGACAAAAGGGCGATATTGTTGTCGATGGCAAAAGATACGGGCTGATACTTGATATCGGAGGATATTACAAGAATGTTATAACTATCGCACCTTCGCTGGATATTACAAAATCAGAAACTGATCTTGCGATTCGGTTACTTGATGAAATACTGGAACGGGTGACTAAAAAATAAAACGCGAAAGTGTTTAAATGAAACACAAGTTTAAAACTGCTCACTCCGTCGAAAAATTTTTCTCCGGGAGCCGCATCGGTGTAATGTTGATTCACGGTTTAACGGGGACACCGACAGAAATGGCGAGTATAGGAAAACTTTTAAATAAAAAAGGATTTTCCGTGTATTGCCCCTTGCTTCCAGGTCATTGTGTCAGTGAAGAAGAGTTAAAGAAAACCAGTTATAGCGACTGGGTGGCAGGCATGCTTGAAGCTCTTGAGAGTTTCTCCGAACATATGGATGTTGTTTTTACGGGAGGATTATCAATTGGTGCTACATTAAGCATGAAGCTTGCGTCACTTATGCCTGAAAAAATCCGGGGTCAAGTACTTTATTCGATTACCCTGAAATACGATGGCTGGACTATTCCCCGGCTGAGTTTTCTTTTGCCTCTTGTACTGCGCATTCCTTATGTGGGCTATCGGTACAGTTTTAAAGAGGCGTGGCCTTACGGTCTTAAAAACGAGCGTTTGCGCAAACGAATTCATGCGGCAATGTCGAGCGGAGACTCTGTAGCAGCAGGTTTTCGTGGAACACCCGGTTTTTCTCTCAGGGAATTCTGGCGTTTGGCTGATGAGGTGAAAAGCGATATGCCGTCAATTAATACACCTACACTTGTATTACACTCATGGCACGATGATATTGCCAGCAAGGAAAGCAATGCGTTTTATGTGCGTGATAATCTCGGCAGGACTCCGAAAGTCATAATTCTTGAAGACAGCTATCACTTGATAACAATTGATCAGGAGCGCAGGCGAGTTGTACAGGAAACCGTAAATTACTTTTCAAGTCTGCTTAACAAAGAAGAGTTATTAGAAATGAAAAAAGGCGGAAAAAAATAACTGCCATTTGAAAGGTGATCATCCTGAAAACAGCCGTGGCTGCCGAGCCCGGGCAAGTCGGGGTAGTGGGCAGTACTTGGGATCCGGAGACTGTAGCACAGACATTCCTGTCTGTGCCTGCTAAGAAGGTAGGGCGATGACCTCCGGGCGCGCCGTTGCAGTTGGTGGTTGCTAAGCCCGGGAGCCCTGAGCGCCTGCTCGGGTTTTGGTTGCGTGATGGCATAATCGTTCCCGTACTCGTTCCCGTACTCCTACACGATTTCACCTTTGCATTCACATCCTCGTGTACGTATGATCCGTGTCCGAGGTCAAAAACAAAGATTTTGCAACGGCTGCTTTGGAAATAACACAATTCTAATGTCAGTTCAGATGACACCAAATATAAGGGAATTCAATTCCAATGGCTACATTCACCACCATCCTCCGATCCCGACAACGAAAACGAGCCTCGTACCTTATAACCCGTAACTCGAAACTTCCTGAACCATTTTCAGCATTTTATTGACAAGCCGCTCTCATAAACATTACAGTAGAGCTTGCAAATACCGTAATGAGCAGGAAGGTGTTTTCCGATTAAAGATTTTATTACGGCATTTGAGAAAACAAGTGTGAAAATATTGCTACAAGGCAGGAGAGTCAATGAAATCGTTTTCTTATAAAGGCGCAAAAACTAGAGAAATTAGTTTTCCATTGGGAGGTATCGGCAGTATCGAGTTAGTGAAGAGATTTTTGAAAGCATTAACTCTATTTCTTTTTGTGATGCTTCCAGTAGTGTTTGTTGGAGCAGAAAGCTGGACATACGAAAACCCATTTGTTTGGACACGTGACACCGGTGCCGGTGAGTTTTCTGTAGATGATGATGTGTACACGGTTACGCATACCGGTGAACACGATTGGAGTTTTTCCGGCTTTAAAAGGATAGAAGTCCAAACCGGTGAAATATTCGAAATAAATGCGAATATCAAAATAACTTCTGATAGCCACTATTCGGATGCACAAACATGTGTGATTCTGCGTCATGGCGAAGAAGATGTAATTTCCTGGGCATACGGAGGAACCACATTGAAGGGTTCAAATGATTGGACGAAACTAACATCTTCTTTTATTGTTCCTCGTGGAGTGAACACTATTGAGCCTCGTATTATCGGGCATAACAAGTCCGTAGTTGAGATAAAAGATTTCATAGTCGAACGAAAGGGGAAAATACAGATGTTTGAAAATACTCCTGAAATAGAAGAGATAACTTTCGGCAGAGGTGATCTGAAAATACGACTTGATGGGAATACGGGCGGATTTTCTGTAGAAGACAAACGGACAGGACGTGTCTGGTCGCCTGCAATAGATGACGGCTGGATTGTACTCGATATGAAAGCATCGGGTTCAAAAGCAAATCCATCTGCAACTGTGCGTTTATTAAATCCGGAAAGCACTCTGGAAATAAGTGCTGTTTTCAGCCAGCAGGATGATATTCCTGAAGTGCTGGTGGAGATTTCCGGAGAGGGAGAACTTGAGAAAACTATAGATTATCCCACACGCTTCGGAACTGTAAGCGGTGACCGGATGATAATGCCTGTAAACGAGGGACTGGGTTTAGCTGTCGATGAACATCACGAACATCTCTGGAGATGGCATACATACGGCGGGCATGGATTATGCATGAGTTTTTTCGGTGTTGTAGAAGATTCAACAGGTGCCGGATGGATGTGTATCCTGGAAACACCGGATGACGCTGCCATTATGTTTCGCAAAACTGAGGAAAGCGGTCTTTGGAGTGCCGGTCCATCATGGGACGCGTCGTTCGGCAAATTCAGTTATAAGCGCAAAATCCGATACATCTTTTTCGACAAGGGCGGTCATGTCGGTATGTGCAAGCGGTATAGAAATTACTCCAAAGAGATTGGTCTGTTTAAACCATTTACTGAAAAGGTAAAACAAAATCCCAATATTGATAAGCTTATAGGAGCTGCAAACATCTGGAACTTCGATGCCGGCAAACAAAAACTGAATCTCGTTGCTGAAATGCAGAGCCTTGGTATGGACAGGTTGCTGTGGAGCGGCGGTGGAAGTGCCGATGAGATAAAAGCTCTTAACTCAATGACAAACGTCTTGACTGGCAGATACGATATTTATCAGGATATAATGGATCCGCTACACTTCGACAAGGTCAGGTATGTACACCATGACTGGGTAACTGAGGCATTTCCTGATGATATCAATTGGGCGGGCAAAGACGGCTATTGGCGACGCGGCTGGCCGGTTGAAACAAAAGGCGATGATACAGAGAGGATTCCCTGTGCTGTTATATGCGATTCTAAGGCTGTAAAATATGCTCGAAAAAGAATATCGGAAGAATTAAAGGAAAAACCCTATACAGCCAGATTTATTGATACTACTGTAGCAGCACCCTGGTTCGAATGTTACCACCCCGATCATCCAATGACACGCTCTGAGAGCAAGCATCATAAGATGGAGCTTCTACGCCTTGTCTCCGAAGAATTCAACCTCGTCTGCGGCAGTGAAACAGGGCATGAGGCATCAGTTCCTTTCTGCGATTATTTTGAGGGAATGCTGAGTCTCGGACCATATCGCATATCTGAAGCTGGAAGGGCAATGACGCGCGTAATCGATGAGGTGCCGCCTCAGATTTATGATTACCAGGTTAATCCTGCACGCCGCTTGCCGTTATGGGAACTGGTGTATCACGATTGCGTTGTAGCGCACTGGTATTGGGGGGATTACAATAATAAACTTCCTAAAGTGTGGAGACTTCGTGATTTATTCAATGTTCTGTATGGCACTCCACCAATGTACATGACGGGGATAAAGCAGTGGGAAGAAATGAAGTATGGTTTTGCTGCCAGCTATAAGGTGGCACAACCTGTTTCAAGGGCAACCGGGTATCACGAAATGGTGGATCACCGTCACCTTACGAAAGATCGAAAAGTACAGCAGCCGCTGTTTGCTAATGGTGTATCTGTAATTGTGAATTTTGGAGACACCACTTTCACAACAGCAGACGGTGTTGAAATAAAGCCACTGGACTTTATTATCAGCGGCTTGGACAAATAAACCTGATAACGGCAGTTAAACACTGAAAAGACACTTTCCTTTGACGTCGGACTCCGGACTCAGATTTTGACCTTGTTGACAGCATTGAGGTTGCCTCAGCAACCACGGCTCATGGGGACATTCGCCCTCCAGCTTTTTGTGCGCCCACAGCTTTTTGAACGCCTCTAAATTGTCTATGCGCCTCTTCTCTAAATGGAGGGTGAGCGTCCCCGCGAACCGCATGCGACATAGCGCGGCTCATGAGGACATTCGCCCTCCAGCTTTTTGTGCGCCCACAGCTTTTTGAACGCCTCTAAAT
>JAAZFF010000447.1 GCA_012511845.1 Lentisphaerota bacterium | reverse complement strand
GCTCATGATATTGGTATATATAGTTTTTGCGAGCATCCTGAAGTTTAACAGCGGTCGTAAAGACTACCTGCAATTTCTTGTCGCCGGTATTGTTATATGGCAATTTACTGCAGGATGTCTTAATGATTCACTATACTCCATTGCGGGCAATTCCAATCTGGTAAAAAAGGTTTTTTTCCCAAGGGTAATACTGCCCGTTTCCACAGCACTCGCTAACGGGGTAAACTTCCTGCTGACCTTTGTTATATTGCTCTTATTTCTCGCCGTCACAGGAGCGGCAGACTTGTCGCGCGCATATTGGCTGATACCGGCAATTTCGATGCATCTGATCCTCGGTGTGGGTATAGCCTGCCTTTGCGCTACGGCAAACGTGTTTTTCAGAGACATGCAGCATCTTGTCGGCATAGGTTCTCTGGCATGGTTTTTCCTGTCACCTGTATTTTATGACTTAGAGCTTCAGACCGGTATTATGAAATTTGGCAATCCGCAACTCGGCGGCATTGTGTTTCTCAATCCGATGTCCGGAATACTTGCAGCATACCGCGCAGGCATTATGAACTACCCTCTGCTGCCGGAAGCTGCTCCGGGTGTGGCACTCAACCCGTTATGGTTGTTGCTTTCCGCAGGAGTATGTGCCGGCGTGGCAATAACAGGTATATTGGCACTTCGCTTGGGAGATAAATACTTTGGAGATGTTCTATGAGGAGCGAACCGGCAATTGATATATGCGGCGTAACAAAGGAGTTCACGCTCTCCGGTACCGCAAGGTCTTTGAAAACAGCCATAATAGACAGTTTGAAAAAAGGTGGAGCCAAAAAATTCTGTGCTCTCGATGATGTATCATTTTCCGTCAGCAAGGGGGAAACAGTAGGGTTGATCGGAGCCAATGGAGCCGGCAAAAGCACGTTGCTTTCAATTATTGCCCGTACCGTTGTCCCTACATCAGGCTGCGTGCGGACGAGAGGAGCCATATCATCCCTGCTGGAGCTGGGCGCAGGGTTTCATCCCGATTTGACCGGTCGGGAAAATATAATTTTATACGGCTCAATTATGGGTATCCCGCGTGAAACAATGAAAAAGCGGTTCGATGCCATAGTTGAGTTTTCCGGACTTGCAAACTTTATTGATCAACCGGTACGCTTTTATTCATCAGGGATGTACGTGAGGCTTGGTTTTGCCGTAGCGGTTCAGGTTGACCCTGATATCTTGCTGATCGATGAAGTGCTTGCTGTCGGGGATGCAGATTTTCAGCGCAAATGCCTGGACAAAATGGCAGAGTTCAGGCGGGCAGGGAAATCAATGCTCGTAATTTCGCATGATATGCATACCATCCGCCAGGTTGCCGATCGCATAGCGTACCTGGATCATGGAAAGTTGTGCGGACTAGGCGAACCCGACGAAATAGCAACACGATACGAGCAGACTTCACTAAAGGAGTTTTCATCTGGAATAAGCAAGGAGTGGGGCACCGGTGAAGCCAGAATAACCGATGTAACGCTGATGGATTCTGATGGAAACAATTTATCCGGCACGCCGAAAGATCAGGTGTTGCGGATCCTGATAAAGTGGTCTGCCGAAGAGAAAATAGAACATCCTGTATTTGGATTTTCTATAAATGATGAAAATGGAAACGTCGTTTTCGGAAGCAATACACAAATTTCAGGCATCGACATACCGTTGATACATGGTAATGGATCCATTCTGTTGACCGTGAACTCATCTGTGCTGCACTCAGGGCGTTATCTGATGTCTTTTTCCCTGCACAGCCGCGATCACAGTTGCAATTATCACCGTCTGGACAATCATCTGCCTGTCCTGCTCTTCTCCAACAGGGACTTCGATGGAATCTGCTCTCTTCCCACAGAGTGGCAAATCCGCTGAGGAATATCTCACACGAAGATACGAAGACGCAAAGGAGAAGAAAAGGTAGGGTTGGTTTCTCCCGGCTTCGTCCGTCAACTACGCCCGTCTTCGAATCCTACGCCGAGACAAGCCGGGGCAAGCGGTAAACCGCCGCACATCACTTGGGCTCTACTGACGCAGAGATCTCACGCAGAGCCGCAGAGGGGAAATGGAGGGCGAATGTCCTCATGAGCCGTTGTTGCGAAGCAACCTCAATAAGGTAAGTTCGGTCAATACGGTCAAAATCCGAGTCCGGAGCACGAAGTCAAAACAATCTTGATTTACTGTCCGCACCCCTTCTCGTCTTCTTGCGCCGATACCCCACAACAGGGTTACGGGATAAGGTTTTCTGAGACTGGCGTACACTTTTATCACAGAAACAGAAATACTTGCTTGCTAATAGTTTGTGAATATATTACTTCTGATAGCACTTCTGTGATTCGCTTTTATGTTATGGATCTGTATAAAATAAGGACTTGTAGACATGAAGAAATCTTTAAAATCCCGAAAGACATTCTTGTTAGAAGCAGGACAATCTGACTCAAAGAAATTGAATGGAAAGAAAGAACAGGAAGTTTCTGATGAGGAGAGAACTGCACATTTGCGAACAATTATAGGTCGCAATATTCGAGCTTGGCGAGAATATAAAAATCTTCCCTTAAAATGTTTGGCATCAGAAGTGAAAGTTTCAATATCGATTTGCAGTCAATGGGAAAATGGTCTACGTTTCCCCTGTCCTAATAATTTGGTGAAATTGGCACATATTTTCGGTTGTAGTCCATCCTGTATCATGTGTCACGAATTTGACATGCTGTTAAAACCTGAAGAACCAAATTTAACAAATAGTGAAAAATTTTAGGTTGTATCAAAAATACAGCAATTCTAATTTTGGTAGCTGAAGGGAATGGGATTGTGGCAAAGTTGCTGTTACAGAGCATTGATTACGGCGGCAGTGCAAGTGTTTTGTCTGTAAATTATTTAAGCGGGTCATGTTAATGTCTTCCTTATATGTCCTTCACGTTTAGGTACACCTTTCCTGTCTCCCATTCATCACTGATCTCTGAGAGGATGGCAG
>JAAZFF010000446.1 GCA_012511845.1 Lentisphaerota bacterium | reverse complement strand
GAGCGCAGGTAGTATGCGGCTGCAGGAGTTTCTTCTCAGGTCGCCACGTTTCGAATCCGGCTCTATGGAGAAGGTCGGCATCGCCTGATGCATCGATGAAGAATTTTGCCTCAATGGCTCGTCTGCCCGATTTGTCTTCAATAATAGCATGTGTTACACGTCCGGCATTGTCTCTTATGGCAGCTACAAATCGTGTGTGCAGAAACGGTCTGATATTCCTGTTTGAAACAATTGCCCGATCAAGTGCAGATATCAGACCCGCCGGGTTGATATAGGCAAAAACACTTGCACTCGTCTTGCTGTTGAGTACAGCATTACCATTATCAATGAGATAATCCAGAAGTTGCCTGGAAAGTCCTTTTATTATTTCTTTTTCTCCATCGGTAGAGTAGAAAGAGTGCCAGACAGGTACGAGACCGGCAGTAGCTGTACCGCCAAAAAAGCCATTGTTCTCTACAATTGCCACGCTTGCTCCATAGGCTGAAGCCCTGAGCGCGGCAAATACACCTGTGCAACTGCCGCCTATGACGCAAACATCCACTGCATCAATTACCGGAGAGGGAGGAATATTTTCAATAACAGTTTTTTGTGTTTTATTCATAAACGAAATGTTATCAAAACACATCTTGAATAACTAGTTTGATTTAAATATCCTGTTTTTTTCTAATTAAAATTTGTTTCTGGTTGCTTCACTGTGTGATTTTATGTAAGATAAACCGCCAAAGTTTTGTTTATTACAGAAAAAGAAAGGCGTGTGATGGAAACAAAAATTCAGTCGATTAAGGGTAGAGAAATAATTGATTCTCGCGGCAATCCAACAGTTGAAGCGGAAGTAGTATTAAACAGCGGCATAAAAGCTTGTGCATCAGTTCCTTCTGGAGCATCAACAGGCGAAAATGAGGCTCTGGAACTCAGAGATGGTGATAAAAACCGCTATGGCGGCAAAGGTGTGCTGAAGGCTGTTGCTAATGTAAACGGCGAAATTGCTTCATCACTCGTCGGTAAGGATGTATCTGATCAGGAACAGATTGACCGCATGATGCTTGAACTGGATGGTACCACTACAAAATCACGTCTTGGAGCTAATGCCCTGCTGGCTGTTTCTCTCGCTTCGGCAAGAGCTGCTGCCATTGCAAAAAAGATGCCGCTTTATCGCAGCATTGGTGGCTCGCGTGACACTTGGGTGCTTCCCGTTCCGATGATGAATATTATTAACGGAGGTTCTCACTCCGACGCTCCCATTGCATTCCAGGAGTTTATGATCCGTCCGCACAGCTTTGAAAACTTCAGGGAAGCCCTCCGGGCAGGCGCCGAGGTTTTTCATGCTTTGAGTGCTATTTTGAAAGGGCGCGGACTTTCAACCTCCGTTGGTGATGAAGGCGGATTTGCTCCCGTCCTATCAGGTACTGAGGATGCCCTCGAGACGATCCTGGCTGCTATTGAAAAAGCGGGCTACAAGGCCGGCAGAGCAGGGGACGGCGGACAGATTTCATTAGCTCTCGACTGTGCAGCTTCTGAATTCTACGTTGATGGAATTTATGATTACGGCAAATTTGAAACTGCCGTGCGCGGCGCTAAAGGCGAAGCAGCAAAGTTTAGTGATGGTGAACAGGTTGATTATCTTGAAAGTCTGATCGCAAAGTACCCGATCGACTCCATAGAAGATGGAATGCATGAAAATGACTGGGATGGCTGGATTGAACTCACATCCCGCATTGGCGACAAGTGCCAGCTTGTAGGCGATGACCTGTTTGTAACAAACGTGCAGTACGTCCGCCGTGGCATTGAGGTTAAAGCAGCGAATGCCGTTCTGATAAAAGTAAACCAGATCGGTACACTTACTGAAACGCTCGAAACGATGGAACTGGCAAAAAGCGCAAATTATGAATCTGTTATGTCGCACCGTTCCGGCGAAACAGAAGATAACCTGATAGCTGATTTGGCAGTTGCCACATGCTGTGGACAGATCAAGACAGGTTCACTCTCCCGCTCAGATCGCGTTGCGAAATACAACCAGCTGCTCCGCATTGAAGAGGAGCTTGGAGCATCTGCCCGTTATGGCATTGCATAGCTGTAACTGCAGTTGCAGTTAAATTGTCGGCATGGGCAGATGTTCTTCATGAATATCTGTTCATGCCGATTTCGCTTTAAAATAGCAAAATAGCTGAACAAAAAGAGGATTTATTAAAATGAGCAAAATAAAACTGGGATTGCAACTTTATTCGATACGTGATGAATTTGCGGCTGATCCTGCCGGAACCTTGAAGGCTGTTGCCGAGATGGGTTACGATGGAGTGGAATTTGCCGGACCGCCGAAACTGTCTGGAGCCGAGCTGCGTGAATTGCTTGACAAGAACGGGCTTGAATGCTGCGGGTGGCATACGTCATACGACAGTGTTCAGGACGATAACCTTGCAGCTACCATCGCACTGAATAAAGAAGTGAATAACCGCTTCCTGATCGTTCCCGGACTCCCGGGTGAGATTACAAAAACACGTGCCGACTGGCTGAAAATTGCTTCCTTTTTCACTGATTTAGCCGAAAAGTTGTCATCGGAAGGGATGAAAACCGGTTATCACAACCATTCTTCAGAATTTCAGTTTGTCGAAGGAGAAATGCCCTGGATAACATTGTTTGACAACACAAGCAAAGATGTGATAGCCCAGCTGGATACGGGAAATGCACTTTGCGGCGGAGCAGACTGTGTCGAATTGCTGAACCGGTATCCGAATCAGGGAACAACAGTCCATCTGAAACCCTTCACAGTGGATCCTTCCGGAGAAACAAAACCTGCAAATGGATTCCGTCCGCTGATAGGTGATGACAGCCTGCCCTGGGGTGAAATCCTGAGTATTTGTAAAAACACGGCTGGAACTGAGTGGTGCATTGTTGAATACGAAAGCGACGCATTCACGCCCATGAAGGCGGTGGATCTGAGCTTGCAGCGCTTGAAGAAGCTGGGCTTCTAGTAGTTTACCTGCCACAAGGTGAGTCCCTGAGGCTGTGCGCTTTCTACCCGGGCTGTACGGATTCTAGAGTTCATAATCTCCGTAACAGCTTCGGGTTTTTCACGTCCTGTACCCACGGAAATTAAAAATCCGGCTATGCTGCGCACCATTTTATAAAGAAAGCCATTTCCGTTAACACGTATTTCCAGCCGGGGCGGGGTGGATATTATGTCTATGAAATTGACTGTGCGTACTGTGCTTTCAATTTCTCTGAGCGGGTTGGCACTAAAAGCGGCAAAATCGTGCGTGCCGATAAAATAAGCTGAAGCGGTTCGCATAGCATCTATATCGATCGGCTTGGAAACGTGCGTGTGGGTAAGACGTTCCAGCGGTTCCATAATTTCAGCATTCCATATCCGGTATCTATACTCTTTCGATACGGCGCTTCGGCGTGCGTCAAATTGTGAGTCTACCTTCTCAGCACTCATCACCTTGACGTCATTTTTACGCAAGTTGCCATTTATCGCCCTGTACAACTTTACAGGAGTTATTTCACGTTTCAAATCGAAGTGTGCGATTTGTCCATGAGCATGCACCCCGGCGTCCGTTCTGCCGCTGCCGTAAACAGGTACTAGCTCCCTGCCGTGAGACAGCGGCAGGATGGCGTTTTCAATTTCTCCCTGTACTGTCCGAAATTCATTCTGCCTCTGCCAACCGTGAAAGTTGGTGCCGTCGTACGCAATTTTAATTTTCCAGCGGTCTGCCCCGATGTCCCTGTTCATTCGTGTTTGGCAGCCATACGCAAATATGGCATATAGCGCATCGTGTATGAAGCAGCGGAAATTAAAGTTATGGCAATTAGAGTGCCCTCTATTGCAAACATCCACATATCGGGAATGTTTGCTATTCCTTCATAGGAATTGTGGCGGAGTATCAACGTTGCCACACCGAGTTGTAGATGTATTACAACAACTATGGGAAAACCTATTGCTGTGCGGAGCTTGCCCGACCAGTTGGCGCGAACGTCAGCGTCATATTCCGTTGCCACTGATCGGAGGAAAGATACCCACTGATCCCGGATCATGGAAACTACATCAAGAGCAAGCAGAACTGCAGCATGAGTGATGTTCTCATTATAAAGTGCTATAAAAGTTGCTGCGGGAAGCGCTACTGCATAAAAAACTTTGTCCATAAGCGGATCTGCCAATGCTCCGAGACGGCTCTGCACATTCCACTTTCTGGCAAAGAAACCGTCAAAAAGATCTGTCAACGCCGATATTGCCATGATGATTACTGCCATTGCCACAAAAGCCGGTTTCGGCACAAACACGTTTGCGAGCGAAAATAGCACGGCAAGTATCGCCAGCGGTGCCCTGCCGCATGTGAGCCACATTGTAATAGAATATTTTGTCATTTCTTTTTCAGCGCTGTCTGCGCCTGGTTTCGCTTATTTTCTTTTTCTCCTTCATGCCGGAAATTATGAGGGCAACAGCTTCAGCAAAACCGGCTCCGCCTTCAGATTCCATTATGCACGTCGGTTTATATCGGAGTGTGTCGAGAAACTTTGTTATATTGGCAACACCGAATGAAACATGAAAAGCTGAAAACATCGGCTCATCATTCGGAGAATCTCCAATAAAAGAATAATCTTCAGGTGCTTCTTCAAGGCTTGAAGCATCGACTTCCCTGATGTAGCGTTTTGTCATGGTCAGCTTGTCGAAGTCTCCAAACCAGCCGTTGACGTGAATGGAGCTGATCTTGGCAACAGCACCATGACTCTCAAAAATTTCGACTATCTTTCTTACGTTTTTTTTGCTTAGTCGTTTTACATCCTCGCAAAAATCTATAGCCAGATCATATTCCCTGTATGCCTGATCGGATGCAACGGCACATCCGGGAACTTCTTCCAAAATCTGGTTGCGTATTTTGTTGAGCTTGCTTCTATGGCGCACACGCTTGGAAGGGGTTTGTGAATGGACCCGTTTAATTCCAAACTTTGTTTTTCGGAAATAGAAGGCGCCGTTTTCTCCTATAACGCCGTCAACGGGCCATTGCCGTGCAATATGATCACACCAGCCGGCAGGACGCCCTGTTACAGGAACGACACGTAAACCTGCTTCTTCAGCATCCCATAACGCATCAAAGGTCTCTCGTGTCAACAGACCGTTGGTTGTCATGGTGTCGTCGATATCACAGAAAAGAAAACGCATTGTTATTCGTCAGCAGGGGTTTCAATTACATCAGCTACCGCAGACTGCTCACTGTCTT
>JAAZFF010000445.1 GCA_012511845.1 Lentisphaerota bacterium | reverse complement strand
GTATTACACGAGTTGTTTCGCAAAACTTTAATAAATTATCAACAGATAGTCATTATGAAAAAAAATCTATTTACGCTGGCTTTGCTTTTTCTGTTTATAACCAATGTTTTCTCGGAAACAGTTTTGGAGGGCGCCCTCCTGAAGGGAAAAACTGTCGACGACAGACTCTTTTACAAACCGGGCGAAACTATAGGTTTTGAGTTTCGTCTGGAGAAGGTCGATTCAGTACCCGAAGGATGCTTTATTTCATGGTCCGGCAACGGTGATGATGGATTTAAAACGAATGGACTCATTGAGGGCATTTCAGCTGATGGCAGATACGTTGTATCCACGTCGTTGCAGAAGCCCGGATTTGTAAGCGTCAAGGCAACATTGCTTGATGCGGATAAAAAAGAAGTTAAAACCTCACCCGGTAAAGGAGCGATAAGGTTTGAAGGGGGAGCGGGCGTTGAGCCCGAAACACTGGCGGGAGTCGAAGAACCGGAAGATTTCGACGAATTCTGGAAAAGCAGAAAAGAGATCCTCTCATCCGTGGAAATAAAGGCAGACCTTAAAGAGATTACAAGCAAAAACCCTGATAAGTACAAGCTTTATCAGGCAAGCATAACCTGTGCCGGCACACGCCCCGTAACAGGCTTTCTTACCATACCGGTGAAAACGTCAGCGGAAAACAAATATCCCGCCAGAGTCGGCTTTCATGGGTACAGCACTTCGCCACAGCGCGGCAGCGGCTTGCAATGGGCAGGCGAGTGGGCTATCACGTTCGATGTAAATGCCCACGGATACGAGTTGGGCAGGGATCAGGAGTATTACAACGAGTTTTTCTCCGACAAGCCTCGCTATGCTTTTGATATCGAGGAGAATAAAAACCCGGAAACAGCATATTTTATGGGAATGGCATATCGTGTAATGCGTGCGCTTGAATACGTGAAGAGTCTGCCGGAATGGAACGGAAAAGATCTCGTTGTTACAGGTGGCAGCCAGGGCGGATTGCAGACAGTCTGGGCAGCAGCTCTCGATCATGATGTTACAAGAGCTGAAGCCTCGATCCCCTGGTGTTGCGATTTTGCCGGTCCGGAAAAATTCGGCAGAATTAACGGATGGCGTCCCAAATATGTGAGAGGTCTTGATTACTTTGACTGCATAAACATGGCAAAACGCATCCCGGAAACATGCTACTTCAAAGTACCTCGCGCCGGACTGGGAGATTATACCTGTCCGCCCTCCGGCATAGCTATTCTTTTTAACAATGTAAAAGGACCCAAGGAAATAAAATGGGTTCAAGGCTCAACGCACGGCTATACCCCGCCTCAACCCAATCAGGAATGGGTATTTACAGAAAACGTTAAAGAGTAAAACTCCAGAAAATGCGGGTATTAGGTCAAGCCTGACACCCGCATTAAAGTTTTGAAATTTAAAATTTACCAAAAAGATAAATATGAAATTCGAACGCAAAATCAAGTCTACACTTACACCGATAGAATTAAATAAAGATGACTCTCTGGTTCTCACGCTCTCGGATGGGACAAAATGGGAGATGAAACTGCTCGACACGTCGGCGGAAGTAATTGAGCGGGCAGAAAATCTGTTTATTGATCCAGGTCATGAAGGTGGCGATATAGCGGCATATGCCTTTGAGGCTGCAGTGCTGATTAATGGCAGAGAAGTTACCATGCGTCGCGAAGTGGCATCAAAAAACACTTTCTACAAACCGTGGGAAGTTGATGGTGTGAGAATATGGTTCGATGCTGCGTCGTGCGCCTTTAAAACGAGAGGTGGATTCATGGCAGAGAAGGACTGGCATTCCGGACTTATATGCTGCCCCGGAGGACATACGCGCTGGGCAGTTCAGGAATCAGGGATGGAAATTTGCCCTGAGCCGCTGCACGACTGGTATCCCAACCCCTCGGGCAAGCTTGATATAAGCGAATGTTACCTGAGTAACGATTGCTGGATGGGACCGTACAATGGGGGAGCAGCACATTGCGGGCTAGATATAAATATGCCGAGCGGCACAGTCCTGACGGCGCCGATTGATTTCGATGAACATTTTCTATATGACAGTCTTGCCAGCGGTGATAATAACAACCGCTGGATGGGCATCAGAAGATGGCCCGATGATTCCATCTGGGTTTTGAATTCCAGTCACCTTATAGATATGCTTGTGGAAACACTGGTGCCCATGAAACGGGGGACGCCATACGCAACGACTGCCGGTACGCACGTAGGGGCACGTGAACACACGCACTTTATCTGGCGTATTTTCGAGCAGGGTGGAGCATACTACCTGGATCCGTGGATCTTGATGCATGAAATTTGGAAACAGCGGAAAAGGCAGCTGCCACATTCTGCCTCAAAATTATAATATCGGCGAAAACAGGCGAAAGACAGCCTCTTTCGCCTTCATCCATTTAGAACGGGCAGCGTACAGCTCCGGCGTTAACTCCATACAGTCTTCAAGATCACGCTCGAACTGCTCTTTCAGTTCTTTGTTTATAGCTTCGTTATAAAAAAATGCATTTGCCTCAAAGTTGAGACTGAAGCTTCGTATATCCATATTGGCGCTGCCTACCGTGGACACCAGATCGTCTACCAGCATTACTTTGGTATGCAGGAAACCTTTCTTGTAAGCATATGCCCGTGCGCCCATCATGACGAGTTCACCTATGTAGGAAGTAGTTGCACCGTATACAAGAAAGTTATCAGGATTTGAGGGAAACATTATGTGCACTTGTACATCAGCCAATATAGCCGTTTTAAAAGCATCGAGCATCCCCTCGTCAGGTATAAAGTACGGCGTTTGTACGTAAATTTCCTTCTTGGCATTTGTAATCATGCGGAGCATTGCATTTTTTATGTTAGTGAACTTTGTATCGGGACCTGACGTCACTATCTGTATTGCACAGTTGCCGGAAGGGTTGCGTTCGGCAGTTACTTCATTTTCCTCGTAATATTTCTCACCCGAGGCATAGTACCAGTCTTTCAGAAAACGTATTTTCAGACCCAGTACTCCCAGCCCCTGTATTCTTGCATGAGTATCCCGCCAGGGTCCGATATTTTTATATCGCCCCAGATAGTCATCACCAACGTTAAAACCGCCTACGTATCCGATTTTGTCATCTATTACTACGATTTTTCTGTGATTCCTATAGTTGATGCGAAAATTAAGATGTGGGAGCAGGGATGGGAAGAAACTGGCATGCTTTATACCTGCCGCAGTAAATCGCCTGCGGTGTTTTCTTCTTATGCCGCGGCTGCCCAGTGAATCATACAAGAAACGCACACGCACACCTTCTTTAACCTTGCGTTCCAGCATCTCCACAATCTGGTTGCCGATCGTATCCATTCGGAAAATATAATATTGCACATCAATTGAGCGTTGGGCATTCTCCATATCTTCCAGCATGGAGCCGAATTTTTCATCACCTGAATAGAAAAGACGTATATCGTTATCCTGCGTTAGAAACGACTCATCCTGCTTCAAATTCATGGTTACCAGATCGTCGTATTCTGCGATTCTGTCATCACCAAATTGGAATTGCCCCTCTCTTATAAACTCAGCTTGCGCATTAGCTACCAATTTAATGAAGCTGTCCTGCTTCTCCTTTAGACTGAACAGTTTGACCTTTCTGTAATCTCTTGCCAACAGGATATAGAGTAAAAAACCAACAATGGGTATGAAGTTTATAACCATTACCCAGATAAGCGTAGAACTGGGCTTTTTTCTTCCGAAAAATATAACAGTCAGCGAGATGGCAGTATTGATCCACCAGAAGTTCGCCATTAATTTTACATAAATATCCCAGTTCACTGTTTAATTTACCGAAATTATGTTTTAGCCTTGCCGTTCTTTCCCATGGCTTTTAGTACGGCATTTCTGAAAAGAGACGTTTCGTCCTTTATATATTTGGAACCACGAGTTATTTTGCACAAGCTCAAATTCAGGGTTCTGGCTATTTTTCTCTGAGGAACACCTTCCGCGAGATACTTCATCAACTGCCAGCGCCTTGCTATATCACGACATTCCGAATCGGTGCATATTTCTCCGAGAAACCGTCTCACATCCTTGGGAGATCGTAATTCTGACAGCGCTTCAGAAAGCTCCATCAAATTTTCTTCATCTATTTCTTTTTTTCTACTTTTCATACTTCTCGTTTCACAAGTTTTAAAAGACAGCAGGCAGCATAATCCCATGCAGTTACAGAACATTATCTGCAAGAAACGAAAAAAAGTCAAATTGTGCAACTCAGCAGCAGCGATTATTCACCGCTGCCATTCTCATCTGTACTTTCCCCGCAACCTTTGTTTGTGCTTCAATCAACTGGACTTTTCAGAAAGCAGACATCATAATACAGGCACATTGATTTAAACAGGTGTTCTGAAAGCGGGGGTACAATATATGAATACAGGTGATGACAAGACTGAGCAGGCTTTAAGCATGCAAACTTTGGATATAACCGTCAAACGTGTGTACTAACCTGTCGAACCGGACGATGGGCAGCGAGTGTTGGTCGATCGGATCTGGCCGCGTGGAGTGAGCAAACAGAAAGCGGCAATTGATGAGTGGCTCAAGGATGTAACCCCTTCATCTGAGTTAAGAAAACGATTTCATAACGACAAATCAAAGTACGACGACTTCGCCAAAGACTATGAAAAGGAATTAAAAGGAGATATTCAGCGTGCTGCGTTGGATAAAATTTTAACTCATGCGGCTACCGGTCACGTAACGCTTGTAACGGCTGTCTCCAATATCGCCCACAGCCACATTCCGACTCTGTTGAGTGCTCTTGAAAAGCGAAAGAAGTAGGTTTGCTGCCGATCAGACCTGCGCAGCTTCAGCTTCCTCATTCTTTTCAGCCGGCAATACAGATCCGACAACTTTTGCCGGTACACCTACAGCAAGAGATAACTCGGGTATTGGTTTTGTAACAACAGTACCCGCACCCAAGACGCACCTGTTGCCGATATTGGCGCCGTCGAGCACTGTAACCCTGGCACCGAGCCAGCAATCGGCTCCGATACTTAAAGGTCCCCTTGTCTCCATGCCTGTTTGTCGCGCAAACGGCAGGGGCGACTGGTGGTCGTATTCTCCGCCGCTCAAAATATAAGTATAAGCACCTATCATCGTTTCTGCACCGATTTTTAAATCGTTAGAGGAAAAAACAACGCAATTTGAGGAAATATTTACTCCTTCTTCAAGCTCTATGTTTCCCTCCTTGCAGTATACAATGCTGTTGCGTCCTATGTAGACCCCCGCCCCCAGGGAAACACCTTTATTTACACTCCCCTTGGCGTCAACCATGGCATTGTCATCAACAGTTACCCCATCGCCCAGTTTTATTTTGCCTGGGTGACGAAAAACAACGTTCTTGCCTATGACAACACCTTTTCCGAATTTCCCGAAAAACGGTCTGTACAGAATACTGCGAAGAAACAGTCCCCAAGAACCCGATGCTCCACTGAACAATATTACAGTAATCTCCATCAATACCGCTTTCCACAGCGGCATTTCACCATAAGTAAGTGCGAAGTATTTTGCAGCTGCTCCTCCTTTACCCTGCATTACATTCTTTAATTTACTTGATGGAGCATCAGTGTTCATTTTTCAGTATCCTCTGCCTGCGCTAATTTCATTGCTGCCATCTTTTCTTCTGCTGCTTTCATTGCTGCCGGACGTGTTTTTCTAGTGAGCACTTCACCATCAGGTCGGACGGACGCATGTATATGTGGGCCGGTACCACGAGAATGCTCGTAATAAACCCAATCAAAACCGGCCTGCCATGCGAGTTTGGCAAGTTCTTCATATGCTGCTCTTTTTTCAAAGAAAGTAAGTTTTTCTCCATGCAGGCGCTCAACCGTTATATCCAGGGCACGATCTTGTTTGTGCAGGGAATTCCTTGAATGTACTCCCCATTCACGGAATGCCTCCTGGACACGTAATTCCCATTTACCAGTTTTTGCGACCAGATTAGAGAGGCGTCTGAACGGGATCTCCATAGCTGCATGCATGGAATGATCGCATTCATAATCATCCTCGTGGTCGTCATTATCGCTTTCCCACCATACACGAACATCTTCAACATAAACTAAATCCCGACCAGGGGAGAAATCCACATCTGCAATCGCTACAGAAGCTTCTGATTCCCGCATTGCCGGCAAAAACGTATCTCGCTTAAAGCTTTCAGGAGCTTCTCTTACGGGATTAAACAAGTCGGGTATTGACCTTTTTTGCTCAGCAACAATCTCTTCCTCTTCATCAAATTCCATCTCAGGTTCAGTCTGAACAAATAAACCCCTGATAAAGATGCCCAGCACAATACCGATTATAAGTGAGGCAAGCTGCATACCATAACGTTTCAAAAATGGAGGAGAGCTATTCCCTAGCAAACTATCATCAAGCGGTAGCTCTACATTCGAAGTTCTGCCTTTTTTCGATAATGAATCTTTAGTATAGCGCCGACGCTGGCTGCTCTTATACTCTGCTCTCGGGTTTTGTAAAATCCCTTCTCTGGGATAACGCCTTTTCATCATGACAATTTACTTAATTCTTTGCTTCTGCGCGCTGCAGCAACAAGAGCACGCTTCATAGTATTGCTGAATGCGGACTTGTCCAGCACGGACAATCCCGCTTCAGTTGTTCCCTTGCTCGATGTTACTGCCTTTATAAAATCTTCAACGTTCTCATATTCTTCAGACAGAACTGTAGCCGTTCCCAACATCGTCTGAATTGCAAATTCTGTTGCAATGTTTTCCTCCAGCCCCAGCTCTATGCCGCCGTTTATCATAGCCATAAGTGCGTAAGAAATGAACGCCGGACCGGAGCCGCTCAGCGCCGTTACAGCATCGAGTTGATCCTCACTCACCAACGCTGCCTTGCCAGTACAATTCAGAAGTTTGGCTGCCAGATTCAAATCCATTTTTCTGACTCTCGCTCCCCCGCAATAACCAGACATGCCGAGTCCGACTGAAACGGCAAGATTGGGCATTACACGGATTATTCTGGCTTTCGGCATACGTGCCTCCAGCCATTCCATTTTTCTACCGGCAGCAATAGATATAAACAACGGTTTGGAATAATTTTCATCGGGAATTGAGTCTATTACCAAGGCAAGATCCTGCGGCTTGACTCCCAGAAACACAACATCACATTCCCTGGTTACTTCTGCAACATCAGATGCCCTTACACGATATTTGGTACTCAGCTCTTTTACCCGTGCTGATGAAGCATCACAAATATAGGCATTTTTCGCCTTTATTGCCTTGCCGCTTATAAGAGAAGCTAAAATTGCTCCTCCCATTTTCCCCACACCAAGAAAACCGACCCTCAGGGAATCGGCAGCAGTGCAGCCCTTAGTTGCTTTCATTAAAAACCCCTTTTAGAAAGCTCGTTTCTAAGCTCAAGTTGAAAAGAAGCCAGATCCTCATCTGAAGGTCTGTAGCCCTCCTGCTCCGGATCAAGTGCGAAACGCCCGTCATTTGTCAAACCCCATTCCGCCTTTACGCCGTCAGAAAAAATCACCTCGCCGGTCATTGCAAAACCGGGGCGTGCCAGAGGGCTTACGGAAACGCTGACAGATCCCCCGATGTCGTCGCCCTCACGGTCTTCCATGCCTGAATCAACCTCCTGGTCTCCCGTACCCGGATCAGCCTGAAGATCTTCTTTCTTTTTTTCTTTTTTGGCAGGTTCCTCTTTATCTTTTATTTGTGTTCCAAGTTCAAGAATCATGAGTCGTGTTTCCATATAACTCATTCTTATGCCGAATTCCTCGGCAATTCTCGACTGTATTTCAGAAAGCCCGGCACCTTCTGCCGCCCAGCTGTTGACTTTTTCTCTCTGTTCCTGTGTAAGATCCACTGTTTTACCTCCAAAAATATAACACGGAAGGATTGTAGCATAATCAGGTTTTAATTCCTACCTGACATTTCTATTAACTGCAATTCAGACAGTACGTATCAATTGGGACCAACTTTTCACGTAAACGTGATTTGGTAGCCTTGTTGAGTGCCTTTTGGCCTCGTCCCAGTAACTGCTGCTGTAGCAACGTATAGGTTAGTAAAGTAAAAACGATTTGATTGACAACCATATTCAGGTTAGGCGATTTGAAATCGGTAATGTCCCAAAAGCATTTGATATGGCGATGGCGCTCCTCAAAACCTCATTCAGGGTCGGTACTAAAGTTGAAACTTAACGAAAAGACACGCTAAAGCACTTTTTTGCGCCTTGGCGTCGTACTCCCATGAAAACACCTTGCTTTTCCCTCAAGGGCATCTAAAACAATTCTTTAAATCCGGTTGCGTTATGCTATAATGCCGTTACAGCGTTGGGCTCAACCCAGCCCGACATACCGTATACCCAGAGGGGGATTATGTTTAAAGTATTCAGGTTCACGACGCACATGGCGTTTCTAACATGCCTTTCGTTTTCAGCTAAGGCTGAAATGCAGCATGGCGTAATCCAGTTTATCAGTGACGGATTTTCCGCAAATGAAGAAACCGCCTCCTGGACTGATGTACATGGAAAACATACGTGTCATACTGTACACCCTGCCACAAACGGGTGGAGCCTTGCGCAACGTTTTAATGGGTAGTTTTAAGTTTTAAGCGGTCATGACAGCGAGATACCACAAGGAGGTAAATGTTCGGCAGCAGATAATAGACATGGCGGTGCTGTTGGTAAACTATCCACTGCCCACTGCCTACTGCCAACTGTC
>JAAZFF010000444.1 GCA_012511845.1 Lentisphaerota bacterium | reverse complement strand
TTTTGTCTTTTAGTAGCAGAAAAATGCGTTTTTATGGGGTTTTCGTCATTTTGCTGGGGTATGGCATTTTTTGCAAGTCCATATTGTTCAACACCAGCACACCTTGCATAAACAGCGCAAACGGCTCAAGCCGACAAAGCATCGCTTGTTTCTTTTACTCCTACCTGATAACATATAACTCAGTTGGTCAGGTTATGGCTACACTGTAGATTGCAATGTTTACGGGCGAAGATCGAAAGGTCAAAGTAGATGTCCAGACCACTTTTATATCAACGGGGTATAGGCATATTTTAGTTTATGAATAAGACACGAGAAAAACTGGTAGCACTGGGTGCTGAAAAGCTGGCAGATATCCTGTTGCAAACTGCCGCGCAAATTAGTTCAGTTGATGATTTGATTGATCATTTAGTTGCTACACCGGTTGAAAACACTGGGCGCTTCAAGACAAAACTATCGCGTTTATCGCGTAAGAGGGGGTTCGTCGATTGGAACAAAGCTTATGATTTTTCTCTCGAGTTAGAGTTGATGCTTGAAGATTTGAAGGCAGGCACTGATGACCCTGTTAAAGGAGTAGAGCTGGTTAAAGCTTTTTTTGAATCAGATAGTGATATTCTTGAAATGTGTGACGACTCGAGCGGTTGCATAGGTATGGTTTTCAGACATCACGCTAAAGAGCTTTTTCTTTGGTATGCGAAAAAATATCCAGATAAAGAGAGATTGAGCCAACTTGTTTTAGAGCTGTGTAGCATTGATGATTACGGAGTTCGTCGCTCTTTGCTGGATTGTGCACATGAGTATTTGCCGGAAAAGAATCTGCATGATATGGTTGAAGTATTGCGTGGCAAAGCTAAAAAAACCACAGACACCTATAAAAAAAGCCATTTTCTCTCTAAAGCAAAACTACTGGCTTCCCAAGTTGGAGATCCTGAACTGTTTGAGCAAATAGCTCTCGACGGCAGTGATGAATTTAGTAGTCATACAGCTCTGGAAATATCGCGTGTTTATCTTGCTAATGATTGTGTTGATAAAGCCTACTACTGGATTAAGCAAATCGAAATTGAGGAAAATTCATATGGATTATATGAGTACGAAGAAGTTTTGGAGGCTATATACCGTAAACAGGGTGATAACGTAAAGCTGGCTGAACTTTTGCTGAAGAAACTGAGAGCTATGCCTACGATTGAAAAACTGCAAAACTTGTTGGAAGTGGTAGGCGAAGACAAGCATGCTGAAATAGTTTGCAGGGAGATTGATCTCTTTTTAACAGAATCAAGGCTGTCTTTGGATCGTGCTGAGTTTATGGTTGACGTAGGGCACATAGATAATGCCGAGAGATACCTCTTAAAACATGCACAAAAAATTGACGGTAACAGTTATGACTCCCTGCTGCCGTTAGCAGCAACAATGGAACGGGAAAAACGTTACCTGGCAGCTACCTTGATATATCGGGCACTATTGCTCTCGATACTTGAGCGCGGTTTCACCAAGGCATACCATCACGGCGTTGATTACTTGCGAAAACTCGACTTGTTATCTGAGCTTGTCAGTGATTGGCACAGTCATGAATCACATAACGAATTCAAAGCTCTTTTGAAGCAAAAACATGGGCGCAAATATAGTTTCTGGCAGCGGTATGAGTAATCATATAGTATACCGTCGTTTTCATCTACAGTAGTTCATTTAACAATTATTAGTTTTGTCAGCGGTAATCAAGCTGTTGCTTGCACTGTTTTTCAGGAGATTTTGTTATGTTGTTTGTTTCTCTCGATGATCATGATTTAAAGCTTAAATCGATTTTCAGATGGCCGGTTCTGCCGTTTATTTGTAATACAGGTAAACACTTGATCGGGGTTGCTTCGTTGCAAAAGTTTGACTCAATGATAACGGCACTCAATCTGCCTTCAGATGATGTGCTTGCGGGTGTTGATGCAGACGCTGCAGGGTGGACATACTTTGTTAAAGATCATTTTTTGTCACCATTTACTTCAAAAAGGAGATGGACAAAAAAAGAGGTGGTTGAGATGTACAATGGCAGTACTGCTGCTAAAAAATTAAATCAGCAGTACTCCATCAAGTCATTGTCTGCAAAACGGTTTGATCGTATTATAACCGAAATAGTAGAGCTAATTCAAAGTGCAGAGGAGGTAAAAGAGTGAGCCTGATCAGTAAACTAACTGGAGCCCAAGCTCGGGAGGTAGTACGTCGGTTAGCTTCTAAAGATGGAGCTATGTCCGAAGCTGTAAAGACTGTGGCAAAGGAAGTTTTGTCAGCTATTGATATAGAAGAGACCGCTGATGAAGTCTTTTACACTTTAGATGACATTGATGTTCATGATTGCTGGGACAGGGCTGGACGTAGCTATGACGGATACACAAGTTCAGGGGAAGCAGCCGTAGAGTTAGTCGAAGAGACATTGCAAGAATTTTATGATCAAGCCGATCGCTATCACAAGCTGGGCATGATCATGCAAGAACATCTTTACTGTATGGGGGTGGTACTTGGAATATATCTGTATGAGTACGATTCTCAATCCGAGTTCAAAGATTGGTGTATAGATGTCCCGATTGAATGTGCCGGTTTTCTACTTGAAACCTGGCGCAAAAGGACGACTGACACGGCTTTGCTAAGTGCTATGGATGATTTTATCAGGTTGCGTTGTCCCAAATGGCATAAATATTTAGTAAAGTCATAATTGATAGAATGAAAGGTGGGGCGATGCATCCCCAGATGCGTTCGCACATCCGCAACGACGCCGGGCGGCTCCATCGCCCACTCAGTCTGTAAGACTGACATATTTTTAGCTGAGGGCAACGCCCTGAGTTTCGACTCCACACTCTCCCTACTTTGTAATATCTACTTGAAAACCCTCTGATTCAGCCCAATTGCACAATGCGACCTTTATTGCGTTATCTCTATATTGATACCAATTTTCTTGCTGCTCTTGTTCTATAAGAAAGTCTTGCCAACGCGAGTAGGCACCCGAGCGGCTGAACACTTTTCTAACAAAATAGTAATCATCGGACATAACCTCGCTGGCAAGCTTTAAAACGAGCCTCTTGCCCACATCCAAATCATATTGATTTGGCACGCTTCTGTATTTGTCATTAAACTCAAGGTCATCGGGAATCTCTCCTTCAGGCAGGCCATCATAGCCATCCCAATAGCTTTTGCCACTCTCTCTGCAAAAAAAGGCTCTATGGTCAGGAAAGCTTGATGTAGACACCCACATATATGCATTTTCCAGTTCACTCCAGGCTATTGTTGTCACCTGTTTGTCCAGCTCAGGTTTATCATCATGCTTTTTGGCAATACTACTATCTTGCATACTTCTCCTTCTCCTTGAAGAGCTTTCTGACAATCGAACAGCGGTTTGTCGATTTTACTATGGTGGGTGTCCATCACTAACCACCGTAGTATCTAGAAGACATTTACCAACTTGACTCATCTATCTGCCTCGACTCACGTGCGGCGGTTTCAAATGCTAGACTATTTGAGTCAGACATGGCGCCTGCAAAGGAGATGAGTTCAGGCTCCTTGTAATTCAAGGATCTCTCATCAACCAGTGTAATAGCGACCATCTGATTTATGCGCACATTAACTGGCCTTGTTAGAACAAGAGTCAAGCCATCATACTTTGCATAAATTGTACTCATAAAGCCTCCGTAAAAGTTGCTGAAAGTATAGCATTTTTATAATTACTTTGGAACAGGCATTTTACTTGGTAGATTTTGAATCCCGAAAAAGCACAAAAGACATGACCCTGGGGCATGGCTCGATAGCAATAATGAATTGTGTCATCCCGGCAGGCTATAGCCGACTGGGATGAGGCACATGCAATTTTGCGAAACATTTTGCGTTATTATCGAAAAAACAAATCGGTCATGAGGAATTAGCCACACAGCCTAAACTTCTTATTTGAGCAATTGCGGCTAACCCGCAGAAATACATGGAAATAGTAATGGAGGGTTGTTTTTATACTTTTAAAATGATTATAATATAGCTATGCCAAGAGCTTCACGTTACATGATAGAGGGTTACACATACCTTCTGACTCATCGTTGCCATAATAAACATTTTTTGTTGAGTCGTAGAGGGGATCGCAATGCTTTTCGCAAATGGTTATGGAAGGGTGTACAGCGATGCAACGTCTCTGTATATGGTTACTGCATTACATGTAATCATATACATGTCATAGCACGTGCTGATGACAAGGAGGCTATCTCTGCCATGATGGGATTGGCATCTGGTGCAACTGGACAAGCGTTGAATATAAGAACGGGACGTGAGGGCTCAGTGTGGAATCATCCATATCACTGCACCATGATCCAAAATAACAAACACTTGTTAAATTGTATGCAGTATGTTGATTTGAATATGGTGCGAGCCGGAGCTGTAAACCATCCTCAGGATTGGCGTTGGTGTGGATATGATGAGTTGTCTGGCAAACGTACGCGCTACCGCATTCTTGATTTGGAACGGTTAGCCGTAATACTTGGCTTGCCAAGTGTTGAAGAACTCCAGAGGTTACACTGCGAAAGGGTTGCAAAAGCGATTGCCAGTAAACAAATGGTTCGTGAGGCTCACTGGACTGAAAGTCTTGCCATAGGCGATGAGGCGTTCATCGAAAATGCATCCAAACTATATGGTAAGCAGCGACTCAAACTAGAGAACTCAGCCTTACCCAACATTAATACCGATGATGTACAGGGGTATGCCTTGAAAGAACCATCATCCTCT
>JAAZFF010000443.1 GCA_012511845.1 Lentisphaerota bacterium | reverse complement strand
TCCCTTAACAGTGTAATACCATGCAACATTCATGTTGTTTATTTATTTTCTCCGGTACTGAATTTATTTTTGTGAATGTTCATTTTATCATGAGTGTATTCTATAAGAGGTTTTGCAAGACGTCCTGAAACCGTGTTTTCATAAAGCGTTTTGTTCAAGGTTTTGCCTGGGGCGGAATAAAGGAAAAACAGGATTATGTATATTATTATAGATGTTGTAATTGTTGCAAAGATTCCACCCATAATAGCATCTGTCGGCTGTCCTATTATAATTTTTAAAAACTTCCTGATGATCAGGTATACAAGAGTTCCGGCTGCTACTGCGACCAGAACCGTTACCGCAACAGAAATTACAGTCCATGAAAACTCATCTGAAGGCATTTGATGGCGCAACGGGGAATAAAAAAGGATTCCTGTTGCCATTGTCGCTGAAAGTCCCAGCAGCCTCGCCAATTCTCCGGTGAGACCTCTCATTGTTCCTGTTATGCAAAATACGAAGAGCAGAACAAGTACAACAATGTCAATTATATTGGCAACACTCAAGGAGTTTGCTACAACAAAATAGTTCATTTGCAACATGATTTGTTTTTATTGGTCATTGAATCGCAGAGCGTTCGTCGTAGGGGAAAACTTCCGAGAAAATCCGCTGCCAGGCTCTGGCTTCGCGTTTTTTGCCCGCCTCTTCAAGCTTTCTAATAAGACTCCAGAGGATGTCAGGATTGGAGCGATCTATGTCGTATGCCTCGGCTATTAAGATTGCTGCACTTATTGGATCTTTGGTGGACGCTGCATCGACCATGCGCTGATCTATTGCAACCTCTACATCGCCGGGGCGTGCTACATTTATTGCCCTGATAGCTTCGATAGCGATTTCGCGTTCTTTCGAAAACTCCGTTTTAGCAGTAAGCATAAGGAATTTTATATAAAAGTTCACAGCTTTCGGAGGTTTATTTATCTGCGGCTTTTTTTTAAAGACTGCCATATTGAACAGTGCTACAGGATCTTTGGGATCGGTGATAAGTGCTTCTGAAAGAAGTTTTTCAGCATTTGCAAAATTACCCTGCCCCATCTCACAGGCTGCATTGGCAGCAACCAGATGAGCTTTTCTATTTACCTTCCCGAAAGCACGCCTGATAGCATTTTGAGCTTTTTCATACTCATTCATCTGTCTATGAGCATTTGCCAACCCTTCAAGAGCATGTGTGCTGCCGTCAACGCAGAGTTTTTCCGACTTTTCGAATGCAGTAGCAGCCAATTTGTACTCGTGATTGTTCAGATAAGCCATTCCAAGATTGTAGTAGACAATGTCGCTGTTTTTATTAAGCTCAGCAGCTCTTTTAAGGTGTTTTATCGCCTCCTGATATTTCCCGTTTTTCAATGCCGTCTGACCGCGACTGATTGCTTCGGGTGAGGTCTCCCTGTTGCAGCCCTGCAAGATAATCAACGAGAGTACACACATTATGATAAATGCCGAATTAAGCTTGATATTGATGAATTGTTGCATAAAAAGAGTCTTCTCCGGAGAGTGTCTTAAAACTTGGCTAAATGTTATCACTACACGAGGTGAAAGTCCAGAAAAGCATCTAATGCGCATACTCCACGCTGCGTGTTTCCCTTATCACCGAAACCCGAACCTGTCCGGGATATTGCAGCTCATTTTCGATTTTCTGGCTGATATCACGTGCAAGGATAACTGCATCGTTATCAGATATTTCATGAGGATTGACGATAACACGAAGATCCCTGCCAGCCTGAATTGCATACACTTTAGCTACACCCTTGAATGAAAGCGCCAGTTTTTCAAGCTTGGCAATACGATTTATATAAATATGTGTGTTTTCTGATCTGGCGCCCGGTCGTGTAC
>JAAZFF010000048.1 GCA_012511845.1 Lentisphaerota bacterium | reverse complement strand
TGATCCGGGATGTTGAACACCCGTTAATCAAGCCGGAAACAAAAAGAAATAGAAGCAATGCGGAGTGAGTCGCAATTGAAACTTTGAGTCCTTTTCTATATGGGTCTTCCATCATGTCCGATTAAAAATTTGTTTAAGGTTCCTGCATGGCGAGTGCCAGTTTGGTGATTCCGATTTCGCTTGCGGATCGTGCGATATCGACGACGGTACCGTAGTTTACCGACTCATCTCCGCGAATGATGAGCTTAAGGTCTTCATTTTCGGTCTTCATTGTCCGGAGGGATGCTACAAGTTCATCAGCGGTTACGAGTTCCTGTCCCAGGTAGAGGCGTCCTTCTTTATCGACAGTTACTACAGCCGGTTTTTTGTCTGATTCCAGCACCTGTGCCCTGCCTTTTGGCAGCGACACTTCAAACCCCTGTTCAATCAAGGGAAAAGTTATTATGAAAGTGATAAGGAGCAGGAACGTCAGATCCATCATGGATGTGAGGTTTACCTCTGCTTTGCTTCTGATTGTGCTGCGGTGGCGGCGAGACATTTCAGTTGTTGTCCTCATTCGGGAAGAAGTGCAGTCTGGCGATATCGGCTATAAGTTGATCCGTAAAGTTTTCTACGTTTACGGTAGTGAACCTGATCTTGTCTGCTATGTAATTATAGGAGAACCCGGCAGGAATAGCAATTATCAGACCAGCTACAGTTGTAAGAAGGGCTCCTGATATACCAGGGGCAACGGTTTTAATCATAAGCGTTGAACCGGATTTCGCCATTGCCATGAAAGATTCCATAATACCCCAGACAGTACCTAATAATCCAATGGATGGCGCAGATGTGAGGCATGTTGCAAGATTAGACATTTTGGATTCGATAAACAGGATTTGCTGTGAAAGTGAGCCTTCTGCCACTGCTTTTAATGCAGCTACTTCTGTTTGGGAAATCGCCATGCCCCTGTTGTTGGACTGCCATTCTAAAAAATCAGCTTCCTGTATTCCGCGTTTGCGCATCAGGCTCATAAATTCCTTCATGACGGCAGTGTAAATTACAGCCATCGGTATACCGGGTGCAAAACGTCCCTCAGCCTCTATAAAGAGCATAACCGGATGAATGCGTCCATGATACCTGCGTATGAATTTTTTATTAAGTTCATCAACTATTTTTATTTCAGAAAGCTTGCCTATGATGATAAACATCGTGTAAACGGAAAGGGTTACAAGAACAACAATAACAAGCTTATTGACCAGGCTTGAAGTTTTGTATGCTTCGGATATTATATTTGCAAATAATGGGTGCATCATTTATATATTTTCCCTGTAAAATTCATTGACGCGTTCTGCGCAGTCGAAAGTTGATGCTATCAGTGCGGCGCGAATCCACATTCCGTTTCTCATCTGTCGCCAATACATGGCACGGGGGTCATGATCGACCTCTTTTGCTATTTCATCGCGTCTCGGCAGCGGATGCATAAGTATTGCGTCGGGTTTGCAGATGCGCATTTCATCCAAGCCGATTTTAAAGCGGGATGTATCGATTTTTGCGCTTTCGCCTTTTACGACGTCCCACTCGTCCTGTATTCGCGTCATGTAAATGGCATCCACCTCGGGAAGGTATTTGTGCATATCGCTTGACGCTATCCAGTCGACACCGTGTGATGAGAGCGAATTGCACACATCCTCGGAGATCTGCATCGGCTCGGGGGCTATGAAAACCAGACGTATGTTATTATAATTTAAAAGCAAATCGGAAAGAGATCTGACTGTTCGACCGCGTGCGAGGTCTCCCACGAACATTACAGTTTTATCTCTCAGGCCGCCGCGTCGTTCAAAGCTGCGTTTAAGTGTGTAAATATCAAGAAGGGCTTGCGTAGGGTGCTGATCCTGACCGGAGCCCGCATTGATTATGGGTATCGGGCGTTCTGAATTGGATAATGTCCATGCCATGTGCTCTGCCAGTCCTTTTTGACGTGAGCGCATTATGATTATATCGAAATATGAGCTGAATGTTCGTATTGAGTCTTCTCTTGTTTCCCCCTTGTATTCGCTTGAAATGGCAGTGTCGCGGACTTCCCCTACGTTAAGTCCTATTATCTGGCAGGCTGAAAGGAAGGATAGAAACGTACGCGAGCTTGGCTGGGTAAAGTAAAGCATGGCTCTTTTGTGAGGGAGAAGTCCCCGCAGAAAGTTCATGCCGTTTCGAGTTTTTGCTATAGTGCGGATTTGCGTCGCCAGAGAACACAGGTGATCCAAATTGGTCCTATTGAATTGCTGTGAGAAAAGCGTATGGAACGGAGTGCTGTCTCCACGTGAGAAGCATACGACTTTTTCGGGCATCGACAAGTTTTTAAATTCTTCCCAGTTATAGTCTGTTGTCTGCATTTACTTTCCCTTCTTTCGGAATGAATTTATACTTTTTCCCTTTAAAAACAATGTTATATTTTATGTTGCGTCTGCCAATGCTGAAACAAAAAGCGCTTAGATTGTGTGCATCCTGTTTTCTGCTTCATCGAAAACTTTGGAAAAGGGCGCCTCAAAAACGTCGTTCGTTACTTCGAGTGCCCCTGTATCGTGTGAAGCCTCCGTGTTGTTGTCGTGGAACGCAGGCAGGCAGTGCAGAAAGATCAGCTCTCCTTCAATATTGCCTGTTTTTTCCATCAACTCCATATTAACCTGAAAAGGCTTCAGCAGGCTTACCCGCTCTGCTTTCCGGGTTTCCTCTCCCATTGAGAACCATACATCCGTATATATTACGTTAGCACCGACTACGGCGTCATCCGGGTTGCTGGTGATGCGAACTGTTGAATTGTTCTTGTCGGCTATCGCCATTGCCCTCTGTACCATTTCTTTTTCCGGAAACAACTTTTCGGGTGTGCAGTTTACAAAGTCAACACCCGCTTTGGCGCAGCCTGCCATAAGCGAATTGGCAACATTGTTTCTCCCGTCACCGATGTAAACAACTTTTTTGCCTTTTATGGTCCCAAAAGCCTCTTTCATCGTCATCAAGTCAGCAAGGATTTGAGTCGGATGAAAATTATCTGTCAGACCGTTCCACACAGGAACTCCGGAATGGAGATCGAGTTGGCGCAGTGTTTCCTGGGAAAAGCCCCTGAACAGTATGCCGTCAAAAATACGCCCGAGTACACGGGCTGTATCCTTGACCGACTCCTTGACTCCGAAATGCGTGTCGGCACGCGTCAGGTACTCCACATCGCCGCCTTCATCCCTTGCAGCAATTGTGGCAGAACAGCGGGTACGAGTTGATCCTTTTTCAAAAATCAACGCGATATTTTTTCTGTGCAGCAGATTACCCCTTATTCCATCGCTTCGCCTTTTCTTGAGTGCTATCGCCAGTTCGATGATCTCCATCATCTCACTATCGTCCAAATCATTGATGGATAGAAGCGATCTGTTTTTTAATTTAGGGGAGTATTTCATTTTCACTAATCTTTTTGCGGTACTATCTGTATTGCTGCAACACCTGTCCAACCTTTGCCTGATCCCCACTTCATCGTTATAGTTATATCTTTTTGAGTAACATTCCTGAATACAATGTAGTTGGTGTTTTTTGCAGCTTCACCGGGTTTTGTGGTTGCAATTGCATGTTGTCCGCCGTTCCAGCCGTAATCGAATGAGAAGGCGTCTATATGATTGCCGGATTCGGCTTCAGCAAGGTGTATTTCGCCCTGTACGTTGTGGATTCCGGCGCCGAGAATTACCACGACATCGTATTTGGCATAGGGAATACCTGCAAGGGTAAAGCGAGGATTGGAAACAAGGTTCCCGCGCTTCAGGCGTCTGTCGTTGCCGCTGAAGCCCCATGGCTCACCTTTCTCAGGCTTCGCTTCGCCTTCAATGTTGAGCGTTACGGGAGAGGTTGCTCCGTCAGAAGTAGAGAAACGTGAAGTTGTTTTTGTGCCTGCAAGCACGTTGTTCCAGTTGCCCTGGATGTACGGGGCTATTCCCGTCACATCCCCGGGAGCCAGTGCCTGTTCGGAATCTGCCATGTCCGTGACGAAGTTTATGCCGATACTCCCCTGTACGCCGGGCGGTGTGGTGAGGATGTATTCTGTTACGGGGCTCGGCTTGAGGTTTTTACCGAATCCCCTTACTTTTATTGTACATGGCTGTGATACTGAAACGGGGGAGGTGTAGAGCGTTGATTTTTCAGAAGGCTCTGAGCCATCCAATGTGTATCTGATTTCTGCACCTCGTGTAGATGCAGACATTGTAACTACAGCAGGCTTTGCGCCGGGGAATCCGGATGCCGACACTTCCGGTGCCTGAACGCAGCCGGAGTAGACTCGAACGAAGTCAACCCACATGTCGGTTTTATTTCCATAGCGCTCCATATCAATCTGCCATCCGCTGATGCCGCCGATGGAGTAATTTATTAAAAACCATGCCGGCAGCGCCTTTGAAACTTCGCCTGTGGGATGACGACCTATTTCAATGTCGTCGAAATAGTAAATGGTATCTGTTTCAGTTATGGCAAGTCCGTAAGTATGGAAGGTCCACGACCAGGAGGATTTTCCACCAAGCTGAAGGGTGTCTGTCCTGAAGCTTGACGGTTTGAAATCGGTATTTTCGGAGCCGTCGGCGAGTTTTCTTTGATTCCAGTCGGGCTTGGGCTGTCCCCAGAAGTGGCTTACGCTACTGTAGACTCCGCCTGAATTCGGGTTTTTATGACCGTATCCGCCGTATGCTTCGACTATGTCGAGCTCATCTGAGCCCATTTTTGAGATTTTTTCAAAGGTGGGGTCATTTTTATCCATTCCGATTGTGTTTTTTGTCAGCGTCCAGAATGCCGGCCATGTTCCCGGTGCGGACTGTGCCACGAAACGACATTCGAAGTATGATGGAATGGACACTGCCACGCCTGTGCCGTCGGGTCGCAGGGACGATAGAATTCCTGAACGTCCCTGAGTGCCCAGAGGCTTGGATGCATGAATGCGTAAAAATGTGTCACGTTGTGCAAAGGGCTGATTTTCGCCGTGAGGGTCGGAGAACTGCCAACCGCTGAAATCTCCGCCTCCCGTTTTATGTGCAGCGTAGCGGGCGTTCATGCCATCAGGTGAAATAGAGAGCGGACCGTCAAAATCGTCGGCAAAAACACGAGCCATGCCGGCAGCGCCAGGGGGATCCCTGTCTGGTATTCCCTGGTTCCATTTAACGCCGCCGAGATTGTAAAGCTGGAGTTCGCAAATGTCCTGTTTGTTTTTATCGTCTTTGGCGTGGATGCGTATTGTCATGGGCCCGTTTGGAAATTCGTCGCCTTTTACAACAAACTTGCCCATTTCGCCTTCTTTGAGTTCCATATCAGCCAATACTGCATCGTGCCCCCATTTGCCGGGGTTCTTATCAGTCGGCTGCCGCCAGCAGAATGCCTTTATGTACTTCATGCCGGGAGCTTTGAAAACAACGGTAAAATCGCCCATTACAGAAGAGCAGTACTCGGGTGCAAGAACGGTTATGGACTGAACAAAATTAATGCCCTTCGTATTCGTGCCTTCTGCACCGGTATAGAAGTCGGGATATTCTTCAGATATATCTGCTTTTGTTTCCAGTGTCATCATAACCCCCAATGTTAGCAGCATAAATATTCGTAATGCAGCTGCTGCAAAAGTATTCAGCAAATGTTTTCTTCTCATGGAATTGAACCTGTCTTGATGGTTGTTGAAATAAATACTGAAAGTATCTGGTTGTAATTGCGCTCTAGATTGTAAATGGAGAATGCGATGTACGTCAATACTATGTTTTTCTTTTTCAGTAGCGTTGCAATAGTTCCAGCATCTTGCGGTCGAGTTTATGACCCTTGTAATCTTCGTATTGTACATCAGTCCTGCCGCTGTCCAGTATACCGAATGTTCCGCTGAAATTCCACAACGCCCATCCGATATCCAGTTCTTTCCATATACGCATGTTATCTTCCATCCATTCTAGGACTATACCGTGAGGAGTGCGGTTGTAGGCTCCGAATTCCCCGACCATGACAAAAATATCGGCGTCAAAAGCTTTCTGCCAGTTGGCAAGAAAGATTTCGCGTAAATATTCCTCACCGCTATCCGGCCTGTCGGCAAGTTGCAGGGGAGGGTGCGCATTGAATCCTTTGAAGAAAAATGGCTTATTGGTTTCACCCCAGCGATTCACCATCGGCAACAGGGCTTTCTGCCCGCTCTCATCTGTAATTTCAAGTTTGTCGATTGCTGCCCAGTCGCCATTTGTAACGGCTATGGAGACCGTATCAGTATTGGCAGGAACCTTGAATTCCAGCGTGCCCGTATATTGCGCCTGCGTAACTTTCCATTCGGGTTTATACGAAACATTTGTCCATTTATCACCTTCGCCCGGAATTAAACCAAAAGATGCAAGCTCTGCTCCGTCGGCATAAGCTGTTACTGTGACATTGCCTGAAATCATTCCGGGCTGGATTACTACATGACATGGTGGCAGATCTTTGATTTCCAATGGTTTGCTCCACTCTTCTTTAACCGGACCGTATAGCGGTGTTGTTGCGGCATCTGTCAGCGGCCAGCATGGTTCTACTGAGGGAATCGACACCCAGTTTGCCTTGTAATGCGAAATAGACATGGGCTCGTAGCCTCTGGCAGCCTGCCCGACATTCAGGGAAAACAGTTCTTCCACCTGCTTTCTGCCCCATTCGATGCCGTCAGCGATGATGTAGCGCCCGGGGTCTGTTTCGCGTATTGCATCGGTGAGTCTTTGTGCAACCACGGCATATACTTCAGGTTTAACGTTGCCCGGCTCATTGAAAAGGTTGAAGCTGAGTTGTTCATTCGGTATGCCCTTGTAACGTTCAGCAAAAAAACGCCAATGTTTGATACAAGCCTGCAAAGCCTCTTCATCCTTGAAGAGATTCATTTTTTCGTATGGTCTGGCAACGGTATAACCGGGCGCCCTGTGAAAGCAGATCTGAACGTGGATGCCGTATTTTTTTCCAAATTCCACCGCCCGGTCGATTGGCTTTATTCGTTCCTCGTTGATTTCATCCCAGTTTCCATCCTTTATCCAGAATCGATAATCGAGCGGCAGGCGGACAAAGTTGAAGCCGAATTCACTTATCATGGAAAATTCTTCTTCGCTGAAAGAAGGCTCTTGACCGCTGTCGTAAAACATCCCGAGCAGATTGAAGCCGCGCCAGCGTTCGGCAGGTCGCCAGTCGATTGCTGTATCAGCAATGTCAGCAAAACTATTTATTGTTAATGCCATTCCCAGTAGTCCTATTGATAATTTTTTACGCAATGTTAAACACTCCATCTGTGCCGCCGTACTGATCTCAACGCACTGAGCTGAAAATTGAATCAGAGAAAAACAGATACAAAATCCTTTGCCGGTACCTGACGTTTCTGCTTAATGCTCCGTTTACCGTTTTTGCATGAAGTAACTGTACACTCCCGCCAGATATCGCAGTCGCCGTTTTCGCCGGGGGTATAGCCATCGCATACCCGCAGAACATCGGGCGATATTTCTTCGATTATCACTATTTTTCCATCGCCGTCGCGCAGCCTGCCCAGTTCGAATTTGCCGTCCAGTACATGAAGACCCTTTGAGGCAAAATCTTCCGAAACTATATAAGCAATATCCTGGACGAGCTTGATACAGTCTTTAATCTCCTCGCAGGAGAGGGCACCGCTTTCCTCAAGTGCTTCAGCTGTGATCAAAACGTCGACATCGCCTTTTGTCCATATTTCAACGAGGCATTTCAGGTTTTGACCAGGTTTTACGAAAGGATACCGCCTCCAGAAGCTGCCTGTGGCATTATTGCGCCATGTGAATTCAAGATTTTCCAAGGGGGTTGCGCCTTCGAGATCGGGTTGCGGCAACATGGAAAGTGCGTCAGCCGGCTCAACAATCATTTCATTTTCGCTTATAGTGGTAATGTAGTGGGAAGGGATCCCCTTGCTCTTCAGCAGTTCGAAAAAATGAGCGGCAAAGCGGCATGCTATTGCGCCTTTCCCGGGTATTTCGCCGACAACCACATCGCGACCCGGATCAAAAACCACAGTTCCGTCATCGGCAATGTATCCTGTAGCCTTGTCGGTAAAAACGAGGGAAAACTTGCCGGCATATTCACCGTCGGTAATCTCGTAAACATCTTTTGACTTGCCGCTGTATATTAATCTTTTGCCTGCCATACTTTTGCTCCGCTAAAATTGAAAACTGCCCTGTTATGCTAATAAAGGCGCCATAATAAAAATGCCTTCTTCGATATCGGCTTTGCATTGTTGCATTATATCAAAATATCGGCAGCGATAGTGTGCTTTTTTTTAAAAATATTATAGCAGCCAGGAGGGCCCGGCAAGCCGTGCCAGTGATCAGTGTGCAGTGGGCAGTTTTTTCACGGCCCTCAGCCAACTGACCCTATTGAACATATTGACCATATTGAAATGTTTAACTGCTGAGCAAGGTAGGGCGACGCTCTCCGTAGCGCGCCGTGGCTGCCGAGCGTCCGGGGAGGATTTGTCCACCCCGGCCACCCTGTCCTGTTCGTCCTGTAGAGGCTGCCTCTCATCCGCGGCGGTTTGCAGCGCATGAGAAAACTGCCCACTGCCTACTGTTCACTGCCCGAGGGGCAAGGTAGGGCAAGAGGGTGTTTAGCCGAACGGGCATGTACCTGTCGAGCATGTCGGGGTGCTGCAGCTTCCCATTGAGCAGGAAGCGGAGCTACCGGATTTTACGGAAGCTGAAAAGCTCGATAATTGCTTTACCAGTTTTTTGGATCCGCATTCGGGGCATGCGTCCGGCTTGTCACTCAGGGTTCTGGCGAGATAATCAAACGATTTCTCGCATTTTTGACATTTATATTCGAAAACAGGCATCTTACTCTCTCCTAGCAAATAGATTTTGACAAAATAAAACTTTATGACCGCAGTATTATAGTAAAACTGTCGGTAAACTCAAGGGAGTTGGAAGCTATGAGCCAGGAGTTAGGGACGGAATAGGACATATGAGACAAACAGGACAGAGTGGACTAAGCCCTTCGGGCAGTGAGCAGTGGGCAGTGTGCAGTTTTCCCGGGCGGAATCGGCATCGGGTAGGGCGAGGCAGCGGCTATGTGGTTGCCAAGCCTGGGGG
>JAAZFF010000442.1 GCA_012511845.1 Lentisphaerota bacterium | reverse complement strand
GATATGGAGTGGGGGTATGCCAATTCCAATACAGCAAATCCGCACTATTTCATGTTCCACAGAGAACTTCCCATAATCGCATCGAAGGAAGATCCTGCAACCCTGTACTGGATAAGCTCTCCCAATTCACCAGATAGAACAAAAACTCCGAACGACCCCACAGAGGGGGATCAGCATCCATGGTACGTATCCATTGGGCAGACGCTGGCTGACTGGTGGCACTATCGCAGTTTCGTAGACAGATTCCCGAACGAGGGGGGAGTGCTTGGTGCTTCCGTCCCGGCTACACTGCGCCAGTTCCTGCCGGAAGCTGAACAGAGACCTTTTTCACTAAGCTGGGATCACCACGACAATCCGTTTGCATGTCAGAATGCGCATGGGCTGGGACTGTCGGGCAGGACTTATGAAACATTGAAACTCTGGACCGGATTAGAGCCCGAGAAAATGAATATTGATGATTATTCGTTCATAAGCGGACTCCTCCAGTGCGAGGGTATTAGCGAATACATAGCCAACTACAGACGGCGTATGTTCAGCAGTGCATCAGCAATCTTCTGGATGTATAACGATTCATGGCCTGTTACACACGGATGGACAATAGTAGACTATTACCTGCGCAAAAAAGCTTCATATCACCCTGTGCGGCGCGCTTTCGAACCGGTTACGGCAGTTGTCGCCGAAGAGAACGGTGTTGTAACTGTATATGGGGTAAATGACTCAACAGTCGACTGGAAGGGAAGCGTCCAATACGGTATTTTCTCCCTTGATGGAAAGCTTCCTGTTCTGGAGGAGAAGGACGCAACTTTGTATGCGAATGCTTCAACGCCCCTGGCATCATTCAGCTTAAAGGAATGGGAAACCCTCGGATTAAAAAATCATGGTCCTTTCGCCATTTTGAAACAGGATGGAAAACTCGTTGCCCAGCATAGACTTTTCAAGGAGAGATTCAAGGACCTGGATTTCGTTACAAAGCCTGAAGTAAAGCTTGAACTGAACAACGGTATTTTAACGCTTGTCTCGGAAGTTTTCGTGTGGGGAGTAAGCCTTGATCTGAATGGAGAAACGGAAGTCTCAGACAACATGTTTGATCTGATTCCCGGAATTCCATATTCAGTGGCATGGGCAGAAAATCTCGGCGAACCGAAAGTAGCCGGATTTGGAAACAGATTCTTCTGATGTGAAGCCTTTTTCTCTTCTGATAAAACCGTCATCGGCAGACTGCAACTTGCGATGCCGGTACTGCTTCTATCTCGATCACTCCTCGCTTTATCCGCAAACTCGACGTCATAGGATGTCGGAGGAAACTCTACAGAGGATGATCGAAACGTACATGCGTACAAAGCAGCAGTATTATACATTCGGCTGGCAGGGCGGAGAGCCGACGCTGATGGGGCTTGATTTTTTCAAGAAAGTGACGTCTCTTCAGTCTTCACTCGGTTCTCCCGGTACAGTTGTCGCCAACGGTTTCCAGACGAACGGTGTTCTTCTCGACGATCATTGGGCAAAACATTTCGCTGATTACAAGTTTCTTGTGGGGGTGAGCGTAGATGGTCCTCAAAAACTCCACGATCGTTTTCGTGTAGATCTGGGAGGGCGCGGCACACATGCTAAAGTGATGAAGGGTATAGCTGCCCTGAGGAGAAATAATGTTGAATATAACGTCCTGACTCTTGTGAGCAAGTCGAACGTAAAAAATCCTGAAGATGTTTACAACTTTCTTTGCGCAAACGGAATCAATTTTCATCAATACATTGAGTGTGTAGAATTCGATTCAAAGGGTCAATTGTGTCCGTTTGCCATCACTGCAAACGAATGGGGGGAATTCCTGTGCAGAATTTTCGATATCTGGTATAAACACGATGTTTACAATGTCTCTGTAAGGCTGTTTGATACAATTCTTGCCCAATTGGTTCATGGCGTAAGCAACACATGTGCTTCAGGTACGAGTTGCGACCAGTATTTTGTAGTGGAGTATAATGGAGATGTGTACCCCTGTGATTTCAATGTTACTGAATCTCTGTTGCTTGGGAATATTAATTCAAGTGCGTGGGAAGAGCTTCAGACATCAGAAACATACGTAAAGTTTGCGGCTGATAAAACCAGATGGAATGCCGCTTGTGGAGTATGTCCCTGGCTCAGGTTTTGTAATGGTGACTGCCCTAAAAATCGTATTGGCAGAAACCCTGGTTCGCTGAGTCATCTTTGTCAGGGGTGGAAAATGTTTTACTCGCATACCATTTCAAAATTTGAAGCACTTGCAGAACAGATCCGTCTGCGTGATGGACTGTGATGCATCGGGACCGCAGGGCTCCGTAAGGTAGGGTAGGGCGTGTTTTTCCGTAAACCGCCGTCGCTTCATCGTTGTTGCAGAGCCTGGGATCCCCGAGCGCCTGCTCGGGTTTGGCTGCAGGACAAGCCAGGCGCGTCGCAATCTATCCACAGCTTAGTACTCCCTTTTTAAACTACATAAAGAACAAAAAAAATGAAAAGCATACAGCCATGGAGGGTGAGCGTCCTCGCGAACCGTCGTGGCACTGTCTGTACCCTGCTATTAAAACTAAACCACGAACCACACGAACTACACGAAAAGCTGTACAGCCACGATGCAGGTACGGAGCCCTGCGGTCCCAGTGCTACACAGCCACGGCGGTTTGCGGCTTGCCCCGGCGTAGGATTCGAAGCCGGGAGAAACCAGCCCTACCTTGCTCAGCAGGCGAGCACAGACAGGAGTGTCCGTGCTACAATCTGCGACACGAGAGAAAACTACCCACTGCCCACTAATCACTCTCTTGAGCCACGGCGGTTTGCGGAGAAACCAGCCCTACCTCATCTGGCTTGTCGGGAGACCGTACACGTTTCACGTACACGAGGATGTGAATGCAAAGGAGAATCGGGTACGTGAACGAGTACAAGAACGTGTACGTGTACGGGAATGAGGGACAATTTGGCAATCAACGGACGTGCACAATATTGCAAGATTTGATATAATTACGCTCAAGGTGGTGGCAAATGGCAGAGAAAGAAGCAAAAGCACGAATAAAAATTAACAGACTCCTTGAAGAAGCCGGATGGCGTTTCTTTGATACAGAGTCCGGCAAGGCAAACATCCTTCTTGAAAATAATGTCAAACTCTCAAAAGAAAAGCTGAATGAGTTTGGCGAGGATTTTGAGAAAACAGGCAATGGTTTCATTGATTTTTTGCTGCTTGATGCGCAGGGTTTTCCGTTTATTGTTTTGGAGGCAAAGGCAGAGGATAAGAATCCGCTGTTTGGAAAAGAACAGGCAAGGCGATATGCCACTTCTCAAAACTGTCGTTTCATTATTCTGTCAAATGGAAACATTCATTATTTCTGGGATTTGGAAAGAGACAACCCCCATATTATAAGTCGTTTTCCGTCCCCGGAAACAGTGAAAGGGTACTCCTCTTTTAAACCGGATAGAAACAATTTGGTCAGCGAAGCAGTACCTGATGATTATATTGTACTGACCCAAATACCGGACTATTTGCAAGACCCGTCTTACAGCAACGAAGATAGCAGAAAAAATTACATTGAACTCAACAAATTACGGTTTTTGCGAAAATATCAGATGCTGGCTGTTAACTCTATTCAAAATGCTGTCAATAATGGTAAAGACCGTTTCCTTTTTGAGATGGCGACAGGAACAGGAAAGACTCTTGTGTCGGCAGCAGTTATCAAAATGTTCCTGAGGACAGGAAACGCCCGCCGTGTTTTGTTTTTGGTGGATAGACTTGAACTTGAAGATCAGGCGTATAAAGCTTTTGTCTCTTACCTGAAAAATGACTATAAAAGCGTTATTTATAAAGAAAGCCGGGATGATTGGCGAAAAGCGGAAATTGGTATCTCAACAGTTCAGACCTTTTTAGCAAAGAACAGATATAAAAGGCTTTTTGCGCCTGATGACTTTGACCTCGTGATTTCCGATGAAGCCCATCGCTGTATCGGCGGAAACAGCAGGGCAGTTTTTGAATACTTTATAGGTTACAAACTTGGCTTGACGGCTACACCTAAAGATTATCTGAAAAACATAGATACCGCAGAACTTGGCGAAAACGATCCCCGTGAACTTGAAAGACGTTTACTTCTTGATTCTTACAAGACTTTCGGCTGTGAAAATGGCGAGCCCACATTCCGTTACTCACTTGTAGATGGAGTAAAAGAAGGATTTCTTGTAAATCCAGTAGTTGTAGATGCGAGAACAGAAATTACCACCCAACTGCTTTCTGACCAGGGATACTCGATTATTACTCAAAATGATGACGGGGAAGAGGTGGAAGAAACTTATATCCAAAAAGATTTTGAGAGAAAATTTTTCTCGGAAAACACTAATAAAGCCTTTTGTAGAGCTTTTCTTGAAAATGCATATCGTGACCCAATAAGCGAGGAAATTGGAAAAACAATTATCTTTTGTGTTTCGCAAAACCATGCCGCAAAAATAACCCAGATACTAAATGAAATGGCTCATCTGATGTTTCCTGATAAATACAACTCTGATTTTGCCATGCAGGTTACGTCCCGGATTTCTGACGCTCAGCAGTTTACCATCAATTTTACAAACAACCGTCTTTCCAGAACAGGAAATTTCAATCCGTATTATACAACCAGCAAAACCCGTGTTTGTGTGACTGTCGGCATGATGACAACCGGATATGATTGCCCTGATCTCCTCAACCTTTGTCTGATGCGTCCAATCTTTTCACCCACTGATTTTATCCAGATAAAAGGAAGAGGTACAAGGAAACACAACTTCACTGAAGAAATTATTGATCCGCAGCCCAAAGCTCAGACAGGTGAGAAACAGAAAGATAATTTCAAGATATTCGACTTCTTTGCAAATTGTGAATACTTCGAAGAAAAATTTAATTACGATGAAATTCTTCCGTTGCCGAAACCCGGCACCGGAGGAGAAGGTTCAGAACCTGCTCCACCTACAGACGGATATGAGTCTGCGAGAACGGACCCCATTCTGACTGTTGTAGAAAAAGCCGTTGACTCTGACGGAATGAAGATCGACAGGATGTATTTCCAGAAATTTGAAAAGACGATTATTGAGCACCCGGGGCTTAAAGAACAGGCGGAAGCCGGCAAATGGTATGAACTGATGGATTATCTCGAAAAGCATATACTGGATAAGCCTGAAGAATACTTCACCCTTGAAAAACTCCGTTCTTCCATTCAGATAGATCGCCGCGTATCCATGAGGGAAATTATAGAGAAGATACTCGGCATGATCCCCTATTTTAAAACGAAAAATGAACTTCTGGATGAAGAGTTCGACAAGTTTGACAGCAGGTATTTGCCTAAAGAAGAGTATTTTTCTTATGCCCAAACGGTTTTCAAGGCTTATATTCTGGACGCTGAGTTTAGGGCAATCATTGACAACAAGAATTTTGCACTTCTGAATATTTCGCCTTACGGTGAAGCATTCAAGAAATTACCGCCTGAACTGCGAAACGCAATCCCGGAATACATCAAAGACTTTGTTCCGCTTAACAAGTTTGCGGCTTAACGAATTGGAAAGTATATGTTAGACAACGAAACAAAACGACGAATTGACACAGCCCGCGATATCCTTGTAGGCAAAGTGCCAGACCCCAAAAGCCAGGTGGAGCAGATTACCATTGCCCTTGTTTATAAATTTATGGATGACATGGACAAGGAATCGATTGAACTCGGCGGCAAGCCAAGTTTTTTTACCGGCGAGTATGAACGCTATGCCTGGAGCAGGATATTTGACCCGCGCATCGGCGGACATGAAATGCTGGGGCTCTATGGCGAAGCCATCGTAAAACTCAACCAGAACCCAAATCTCCCTCAGCTTTTCAGGGATATCTTCAAAAATGCCTATCTGCCATATCGTGATCCTGAGACATTAAAACTGTTTTTAAAGACTATCAATGAGTTCTCATACGACCATTCGGAGCGGCTCGGTGATGCCTTTGAATACCTCCTTTCGGTGCTTGGCAGTCAGGGTGATGCAGGGCAGTTCAGAACTCCCCGCCATATTATTGATTTTATGGTAGAGGTAACAAATCCGCAAAAAAATGAAACAGTATTGGACACTGCCTGCGGTACTGCCGGATTCCTTATATCTTCATACAAGCATATTCTTAAAGAAAACTGCAAAAAGCGACCAGGAGACTTGCTCAATACCGAAGAACGGAAAAAACTCCTGTCCAATTTCAAGGGCTATGATATTTCACCGGATATGGTGCGGCTTTCTCTGGTTAATATGTATCTGCATGGCTTTGTTCAGCCCCAGATCATGGAATATGACACCCTCACCAGCGAAGACCGCTGGAATGAATATGCCGATGTGATCCTCGCAAATCCCCCTTTTATGTCTCCGAAGGGCGGCATTAAACCACATAAAAGGTTCAGCGTTCAGAGTAACAGAAGCGAAGTACTCTTTGTTGATTATATTGCCGAACATCTGACACCGACCGGAAGGGCAGCGGTCATCGTACCGGAAGGTATCATCTTTCAAAGTGCAAAGGCATACAAAGCATTGCGGAAAATGTTGATTGAAAATTATCTCTATGCAGTTGTTTCACTGCCGGCAGGTGTTTTTAATCCCTATTCCGGTGTG
>JAAZFF010000441.1 GCA_012511845.1 Lentisphaerota bacterium | reverse complement strand
TTTCGCTTTCTGCCTTCCGTTCCAGAACTGTGTGAGGGAAGTGCGGTTGCATCCATGTGTTGCCCCCGATTACTGAAATACGGTCGAAATTAAAAAATATGTCTGCCTCGTAGTTGTTCTTTATATTGTTTCTACGGAACATTTCCCAGATACCGAAGTTTTCATCCCAATAACCGAATTCCATGTTGAAAGATCGATCAGGACTCTGGAAATTCATCTGCTTGTTGAAGCGTTCGCGTCCGCTTGTTTTACCTCGCCATTTTTCACGTATAGGCTTTATTTCCGACATATCAATCTCCTGTTTTATTAAATTTTGTTAATTCAGCGAGTAATTTTCAGAATACAGGGTTTGGAGCAGCCAGTTGCTGCCGATAAAACTCCGGGCATTCATGGCAGCATGAGACCGTCGATATAATTATCTTCAAAACCTGGCAATGTATTAAGCTGCACTTCTTTCGGCACATCTGCAAGTTTTTCGAGCTCTTGCATGAACTCGGGGTTGCAGGCAAGGTATGCCGCTCCTGCCAGGCTGGTGTTGCCTGCAATTTCGTATCTGCGTTCTGGAAGCATTCCTATTGCAAACGCATTTTCCAGATTGAGATATTGTGCAAATCCGCCGGCGAGATAGATTTTCCCTGCTGTATGCCCGCAGTGTTTTTCGAGCGTTGTTATTCCGGCATATACGGCTGCCTTTGCCTTGAGGATCTGTTCGATGTCCTTTTCTGTTACAGACAAATTTTTTGAAACGAATACTTCTTTTTCTCCCGATTCGTATCTGCCGACCATATTTATAACGCCGGCTTTTCTGTTTACGGCAATAAAGTCTATGAAGGCAGATCCGCACAGCCCGATCGGATCAGGTCTGCCGTTTCCGATAATCGAGTACGTTCCATCGTCGTAGACATGATCCATAGCTCCATCTATAGCACGACATCCGCACGACAGGCCTGCACCCTCAAATGCCGGACCAGCTGCTGCCGCTGTACAGAAAACGCCATCAGGGGTGGAGTAGATGATCTCGCAATTTGTTCCAATATCGATCAGCATTTCGCCGGGCATGATATCAATGACGCCGTAACCAGCTGTCAGATCGCTCCCGACATATCCTGAAATCGCTGGTATTGAAATGGTGGGAAACTTGCCGGAGATGTCATCATCAACAGGAAAATGCCGTGCAATGGGGGTAAACGGTATTACTCCGATCGGCTCAGGGTTAATGCCGTGCAATATACTGCTCATGACAGTATTTCCTGAAACAACAGCCCGTTTTACTCCGGCAGTACCGAGCTCTTCCATTAAGCCTCTTATGGCATTTACTGTTGTACGTCTCATTTCCTCGAGTTTGCCTTCTGCGGCATAACTGATACGTGTAATGACGTTGTCGCCGTACACTCTTTGCGGATTAAAGCCGGAGGCTCTCCCGACAACTTCACCATTGATGATTTTTATGGCAACCATGGTGGTAGTGCCGAGATCAACGGCTATCACCGGATCGGGGGTCTGCTTGAGGCGTTTGCTGATTTGCCATTCTGTTGAGATTTTACCTCGTTTACCGGCTATTGCAGTGTCGGGTATATCAACTTCGCCGACGTCGCTTAAAAGTACCGTGCGGCATGCAAGTGCTGTAACCGGTGCCAATACTTCTTTTCCATCAACTTCCCATGTGCCGGCAATCAGCTTGACCTGGCAGCGACCGCAAGTACCGCGTCCGCCGCATCTGACATCCAGATCTACTCCGGAATCGATTAGCTGGTCTGAGAGAAGTTTTTTTTCAGTCTTCTTTACTGTAACAGTATGCATTAAAATCCATCGCTTCCTGAATCAGTCGTATGTTCCCAATTTTCTGCCAAGTTCCAGAAAGTACTTATATGACTCATACTCGGTTGATTC
>JAAZFF010000440.1 GCA_012511845.1 Lentisphaerota bacterium | reverse complement strand
TTCATCATTGATTCGCATTATAACATCGTCGCCGTCTGCAACTAATGCTCCACCCCTGTCCTTTTCCATAAAGGACTTATTTATAAACCCACAAGGTAGAGAACTGAGAATCAACTTGGAAAAATCATTGTCACCAAACAAAGCAGGGCGCATCTCATAACGGAAAAGCTCGGGAACCTTAAGTAGCGTTTCCAAAATTTTATCACGTACAGCTGTTAGCTGTTTGCCTGATAGTCTTTCAGGGAAAATTGTATTGGCAAGGTTACGATGCAAATCTACCGCACGTCCCAATACTACAGTCCTGTACATCGGAAAACTATTATTCTCTTTCCTGTTTTGCTTTTTACGATTACTCATATTACCCGCCATTTCCCGACTCCGGCTTATCCTTTTGCGAACCGGTTAACTTGCGAATCACACTCATAATTTCAGCAGCGTCTTCATACCGCTCTTCTGCAACGGCGTGTTCGAGATTCCTCTTTAGTTTTTCCACCTCCCGCTCACCTGGCTCAGCAAAAACATCCACTTCTTCAACATGAAACTGTTGTCCGGAAACAAATGTCCTGATATCAGTAATAAACGTCTCATAGCACTTGGGGCATCCAAGGCGATGCTTTTCACGTATATCGTTACGCGACATGCCGCAGAGATCACATACCGCACTCTCTATTTTTTCTCCTGTAGCTGCCTGCAACCCCAAACTGAACAATACATCAGTAAGCGATGTAGGCATGTTGCCGGAGGCGGGAGCACTTCGCACACAGGAATCGCAGACAAAAAGCTCCTTGTTCTCTCCGTCCATCTTTCTTGTAACTGCACGAGTAGCCTCGTTTATTTTGCAAATCTCACACTTCATTAATAACACCCTCCCTTCAAGCCTGTACTGAAAACCCCTTGACTTTCAGGGCGTTTCATTATGCCATATCATGCAATATACTTGCAAGCCTGTGTTTTTCGCAAATCATCATCCGCGGTATGTCATAGTCATGGACACCGTAGCCGAAAAAACTGTGTTCAGGAAACCATCGCAAAGGTCAAATGTCGAGACTAAACGATGAAAATTTTTCCTCCCCCGCGGGGGAGGAAGCTAAACCCGTTCTAAAATAAAAATATGCTTGGGTGTCCACTATTTGACGGATTAACAAATAAAGAAAAATTATTACAGTGTCCTTTTCAATTGACAGACCTCGCCATATCACTGATCTTCTTGGTTGCCACGACGATCCCTTACGCTCTAAGGATATTCCTATGCTACTTCGGATTATTCAAGATGACATCCGGGTTCATCATTACATCTGAACCCTGTAAACGTATTTTATCACTCATATCAACGGGGACTGGCTCTACAACCCCACCATCCATTAATACGACAACACTAGCCATCTTCCAATCGTTATTAGGGACACTCCACTCGCTAAGACTTAGCACGGAAAATGTTTCATTCAGACCAACTAGATAATTGACAACATAATACCACGCCAACTTATCCTTTTGCTCCGTCCTGAATAGATGGATCTCCTGAAGAGCCAACTGGAATTTCGAAGTGTCGTACATTTTTACCATTTCCGTTTTTGCCACATCAATTGCAGAAGAAACAGAAAGCGGAGGGGTGGTCGCGAAATTATCGGGGCACCAGTCGGGAAGTTTTGCATACCTATTAGTATCTACCTCATACACAACATAGCCATCATTATTGGGTCTAGGATCCTTGCCAACATAAAGTCGTACGTTGCCAAAATTAGTGACACTGTTGGTCTGACTCGACGTCGCGTTAAAGACTAACAATCCACCACACAAAATTAACACGCACAAAAATAACATTTTTTTCATGATATAGTTTCTCGATCTTTGATGTTTCATATAGTTCCTTACCGTCCTACCTGGGACGCAAGACGATCACATGATGTGAATCCAGGGACACTACTCGGTAAGGGTTGGTTGTGATTACTGCATGCCAGCGCACAAGATGAAAAACAATTAGGCACTCCAGTCTGGTCGGTAAAAAATGGAGCCGACACAACCTTTTGTCCACTATAACCACCTCCAACAAACTCCATTGTAACGCCACCAGTCCAACCAAGATCCTCTCTCGCTGTCCATCTAATCGTACCGCATGGACCTTGCGCTTCACAATGCTTGAGTTGCTCCATTCTTTCACATTTTATGCCAACCGCATATCTCTCAATTGTAACATTACATGTACACCGACAGTATTGACGTGAAATCACCACACCACCAACAGGCGGTATGATAATCGGATAGACCTCTTCCGTTATCAGTTCTGAACCAAAATAAGTCCATTTGAGACGAGACTGCTGTCCCACTGCTTTTACAATGGTATCAGCTATGTATGGCGAACCATAATCCACACAATTCAGTCCTATATAGTCGAACTCATAAACAGGACAATTATGCGTATGAATGAATAAGTTATCACTATCTTCTTCCCCAATCGGATCCCTGCTCGTCCACCGCCCATCCAGCGGGTTGTAGTGGCGGTAGTTGTAGTAGACGCAGCCTAGTTGATCGTCATGCCATTCGGAAGAGAAGCGGTAAGGGTTGATGGCAGCGAGGGTGCCGGTGGCGTCGGTGACCGCTCCGAAGGGCGCATACTCATAATGAGCGGCGAGGGAACCGTCCGAAGCATCGACTACATCAGAGACGTTTTTGGTGATGTTGGCGCTGTGTTGCCGCAAGCGGCTCCTCGCTCCGACTCTTTGAGTCGGCCTCAAAATCGCAGTCGCACTACGCTGACGCTTGAGCTTTGCACTCTTTTGTTGTCCATCGTGGAAGTAATGGAAGGTGCGGTCCTGTGAAGGCAGATGCCACTTGAGCGGACGCGTGGCGATGGTCTCGGTGGTCTCCCAAACAAATTCCTGCTCAACCGTGCCCGTTGTACCATCAAGCTGCTGGATGCACAGGTAACCATCATAAACAAACTTGGCATACTCCTTTGTTTGCCCATCCGTTGCGGACTTATACCATACACGCCGACCCATGCGGTCGAAGTCCATGGTAATGGCGGTGGTTGCATTAGACCAGACTACAGGACGGTTTTCCGCATTGTATGAGACGTGCCAGATTCCGGTGCGGTCTTGACTAACGTCTGGTTTCCATCATCGTCGAACTCGGGAATGAATGTTTCTTCATCGTGTTCAATAGAAGTGTACTGATTCAACGTATTCGCAGTGTACGCAGTGTTCGTCCCCAGCTCGTCAGCAACGATGCGGTTGCCGATATTATCGAAGGTGTAGGCGTAGCTTGTGGCGTCAACCTCATTGGTAGCTGAAATCAATTCACCACGATTGTTGTAGCCGTAACGCTCAGTGTTCTTTGAGA
>JAAZFF010000439.1 GCA_012511845.1 Lentisphaerota bacterium | reverse complement strand
TGAGTCGTTGGGATCAGTGCTGAAGCAATTAAGATTTAAGCAGTCATTCCAGTCGGCACGTCCGATAAGAGGCAATCCATGGGGACCGATTCGTTTTGTTGTGAAGCGGAAGGAACGCCGCAGATGTTCAAACATTGTGGCACGGTTAGATTCATCGTTATCAAAAGGCACCATCTCTTTCAAGAAAGCCTTATCGCCTGTTTCGCGAACATATCCGCTTACACCGAGAATGAGCCACAGGGGATCGTCATTGAAGTTTGAGCCGATGTCCGCATTACCGCGTTTCGTAAGCGGTTGAAACTGATGGTAGGCACTTCCATCTTCAAACTGTGTTGCCGCTACATCATAAAGCCTTATTCGTGCACGCTTTGGTATTTGATGAACAACACCGAGCATGTCCTGGCTTGTATCCCTGAAACCTATCCCGCGCCCTATGCCGCTCTCGAAATAACTTGCCGACCGTGCAAAATTATACGTAACTATACACTGGTACTGATTCCAGACAGCCATGCGATCGAGCTTTTCGTCTTCTGTTTTCAAAGTAAAACTCGACAGCAAATCATCCCAATAAGCTCCAAGCTCTTTAAAAGCTTTCATAACCTGCGCTTTTGTGGAAAAACGCTCCTGCAACTTTTTCGCCTTCGTCTTGTTTATTGCTTTCAAGGCAGGATTTGTCTGCATGAGACCCTGTTCGGGCTTGGCAATAAATTTTCTGCTGTCTGCGTTTTCAATATAGCCCAAGAGAAAGATAAGCGTTTTTGATTCACCGGGCTTAAGATCAATATTGATTCTGTGGCTTGCTACGGGAGCCCACCCGTCAGCCACTGAATTGCCGCTCTTTCCCTTCATAACGGTTACCGGTGAATCATAGTCGTTATAGAGTCCCAGGAAAGTCTCGCGATCAGTATCGAATCCATCCGGTGCAGAGTTCACGGAGTAAAATGCAAAGTGATTCCTGCGCTCTCTATATTCAGTTTTATGGTAAATGGCTCCGTCAAGAACTTCAACCTCACCGATAGAAAAGTTACGCTGGAAGTTGGTGCAATCATCAAGAGCGTTCCACAAACACCACTCTACAAATGAAACGAGCGAAACGCTTTTATCTTTTTTTGATTCATTCGTAAGCGTTACCATCTGCACTTCCGCATCTTCTCCGTTAGGGACGAAGAATAAAAGTTCAGCACGCAAGTCATTTTTCGAGGAATTGAATTTCGTGTAGCCAAATCCGTGTCTGCATTCATACGAATCAAGTTTCGTACGCATGGGCTTCCATCCGGGATTCCATACAGAACGGCCGTCTTTAATATAAAAATACCTGCCATTATTATCGAGAGGCACATCATTGTAGCGATATCTTGTAATACGGCGCAGACGTGCATCGGTGTGGAACGCATACCCTCCCGCCGTATTGGACATCAAGGAGAAGAATTTCTCATTCCCCAGATAGTTGATCCATGGATAGGGCGTCTCGGGGGTGTTGATTACATATTCACGATTTTTATCATCAAAAAAACCAAATTTCATTACTTGACACCTCTCGTTAGCATATTTGTTCATATATTTATTTGAATAAAAACTGATCAACAGTAAACCATAACATCGCTTGTTTACGCAACAGAATAAACATTATTCTGTCCTCTACAAATGATCACCCTAATTATGCGTCCATTTCAGCCCTGATAGCAAGAGCTGCCTTGCGTTTGTCGGCTGCTTCCATAATCGGACGTCCTATTACAAGATGTGTGGCTCCGTCACGGATAGCCTGAGCAGGAGTTGCAACACGTTTCTGATCTCCCAAACCATCTCCAAGCGGACGAACCCCGGGTGTTATCAGCCACGGCTCTTTGCCAACTGCTTTTCTTAAAGACAACACCTCCTGGGGTGAACAGACAAGACCACCGGCTCCTGCCCCGACAGCCAGTGCTCCAAGTGCAACAACACGTTCTTCCATCGTGCCATTTATGCCCAGCTTGTCCATATCCGACTTATCAAGACTCGTAAGCATCGTAACTGCAAGAATTCGTGTGTTTGAATCAGCTTCCTGTGCCGCATTTGCAGCAGCTTCTATCATTGCAACAGAACCAAACGCATGAATAGTTAAAAGCTCAACTCCATAGCGGACACATGATTTAACGGCACGCTCAACCGTTCTGGGAATATCGTGTAATTTTAAATCCAGGAAGATCCGTTTACCTTCCCCCCTCAACATGTCCAGAACGGCAGGTCCGTCTGAAATGAAGAGCTCCAGCCCTACCTTATAAAACGAAACAGCGTCTCCAAGTTCAGATACTGCCGATCTGGCGTCTGCAAAACCGGGCACATCAAGTGCTACAATAATTTCATGTTTGTTATTCTCTTTCATGAGTTGTGATTTTAACACACACGGAGGTTTACAGGCAAAAGCTTTTAATCTTCCCTGCATCGTAAAAAAGTACTAGAATACGCCTGTATTCAATATAAAAAAACAAAGTGGAGAACAACGTGGAACGTATCGAAAAACGCTTGCAAGCCGGAGAAATACTGATTATTGATGGAGCGATGGGCACAGCACTGCAGGAGCTGGGTTTACAGGTTGGAGAATGTCCGGAAATGTGGTGTTTGACGCATCCGGAAAAGGTGAAATCAATCCACAAGTCGTACCGTGAAGCCGGAAGCGATATAGTGGAATGCAATTCATTCGGCGGTACTCGGTATAAACTGCGCAACTTCGGTCTGGAAGATCGTGTTGTAGAAATCAATCGTGCTGCAGCAGCAATAGCTCATGAAGCAGCTGAAGGAACACAGCACGTCCTGGGCAGCATCGGACCTACCGGGGAATTCATGGAACCTTATGGTATTGAAACTGAAGAAGATTTTTTTGAAGCCTTTGCCGAACAGGCAAAAGCACTCGAAGAAGGCGGTGCCGATGCTGTGGTTATTGAAACAATGATGGCAATTGAAGAATGCTGTGTGGCAGTAAAAGCCGCAAGATCCTGTACAGACCTTACAGTAATAGCCAGCTTCACCTTCAATCCAAAACAGGGAGGCGGATACGTTTCCATGATGGGAGTCACCCCGGCACAGTTTGCCATGGCAGCATTGGAAGCCGGAGCCCACATAATAGGCGCCAATTGCGGACTTGGCTCTGAACACATGATTGAAGTTGTAAGGAAAATTAGAAAAGCAGTAAAAGTTGTTCCCATAATGGCAATGCCAAATGCAGGTATGCCAAAACTTGTAAACGGGGAAACTATTTTTGACGAAAGCCCCGATTTAATGGCAGAGAATTGTAAAATTTTGCGAGACGCAGGAGCAACACTTATTGGAGGATGTTGCGGAACAACTCCGGAGCATATTGCTGCAATTTCGAAAATACTTAAAAGCCAAAGCACATAATAAATTTACGCTCATTACTGCCTCCTCTGATTATTGCGTGCTGCCAGGCGGGCGCGGGTCATGCGCTCGCGCAAGCCGCCCTTTTTGAGGAAGTCCTGCTCAAGGTGCCGGATCTGCTGATCCAGCAAGTAGTTGGTCTGGTGGATCAGGCTGATGATGATATTGGCAAGTATCTCCGGTGGACGAGTCTCAAAAAAGGGGCGGAAGGTCTCGAAGGTCACGGGAGAATGGGGCTTATGGGACATAGGGGACCTATGGTGGTTCCCAGCGTCAGCACTTTTCTTATTGGTCGCATTCGTCCCCTTTGTCCCATAATCTGCTGTAGGTGCAATCTTGCCGGCAGATAGCTTGCGTACATAGAGCGCCTCTTTGGAGTTCTTGTCCCACTCAGCGTGGCCGCCGGAACGCAGGAAGTCGCGGTAATCTTCGAGCAACTCTTCCAGGCTGGCACGCGCCACATTGGTGAGCTTAATCTCCGCCTCCTTGGAGGTACCGCTGGCTTGGCTGCCCTCCAGGATGTTCTGCTTGCCGGAGCGGGCAGCCTGTACCATCTGATCATGGGTACGGCTGTACTTGCTGATAAAGCGTTCGCAAAACTCCACAGTCGCATCATAGACAATGCGCGACTTCTGAAATGAAAGCAGGTCCTCATAACCGCCATGCGGTGGTATAACTCGATCGGTTGCAGGTGACCGATTATGCTTATGTTCGCTCATTTCTACATCCCTTTGTCTTTCATAAAGTGGCGATTGTTCCACAAATTATGTTAGTAAAACCAACCAACAAAAAATATAGCAAAAAAACATGTATTTGGCGAGAATGAATATCTGCTTTGAGATATTTCTCTGAAGCATAAGTTTCAGAACGAAAATGGGATCGTCTGAAAGCAACGAAAATCAACTCTTATCCTGCTGAGGTGAATTTTTCTGAGAGAAATTTTGCCGTATATGATTTCTTCGGCATTTTTTTCGCCAACTCAACGGGAGAACCGGATGCAACGATTTGTCCCCCTGCATCGCCACCTTCAGGTCCTAAATCTATTATCCAATCTGCCTCTGCTATAACATCGGGATTATGCTCAATCGTAACGACGGTGTGTCCATTGTCTACCAGCCGGTGTATAACTTTCAGCAGGTTGGAAACATCAGCCATGTGCAGACCTACAGTGGGTTCATCAAGCACATACAAAGTAGCCGGTTGCTTTATACCGGGCTTGGGCGTAGAGCGCGCAAGTTCGGTTACAAGTTTAATCCGCTGTGCCTCTCCACCGCTTAAGGTACAACTTTGCTGACCAAGCGAGATATACCCCATACCCACATCGCACAGCAATTGCAGCGGATACCGTATTTTTGGATGAGGTTCGAAGAAAACACATGCCTCCGAAATACTCATCGACAAAACATCTGCAATAGTCTTTCCGTTATATTTTACAACCAGCGTATCACTGTTAAAGCGAGCACCCCTGCAAACTTCACAGAGTGTAACAACGTCCGGCAGGAAAGCCATTTCAACACGTACAACGCCCTGTCCAAGACACTCAGTGCAACGTCCTCCCGTAATATTGAATGAAAAACGGGATGCATTATAGCCACGCAGTTTGGCTTCAGGGGTAGATGCAAACAATTCACGGATTGCTGTCCAGAAGCCGACATATGTTGCAGGACATGAACGTGGAGTTCTGCCTATGGGGCTCTGGTCTACCTCCAACACACGTTTTATCGGTTCAGCACCAAGTATATCAGTGCAGCCGACAGTCTGGATCTTTCCGCGGTGTGCGTTAATCTTGTGCATGCTTTCATACTAAACATCTCGCACAAGTGTAGATTTGCCGGAGCCGCTTACGCCGGTTACAACGCAAAAGCGCTCCAGGGGTATTTTAACATCCAAATTACGAAGGTTGTGCAGGTGGGCGTTTTTTATAGTAAGAAAATCAGCTTTCCTGCAATCACGGTAACTTCCATTTAACGGATGAACTACAGGATCTATTAGTGAGCTTGCAGTTTTTGAACGCTTGCATTTCAAAATTTCTTTCAGAGATCCTGCTGCAACAACTTCCCCACCCTCTACGCCAGCACCGGGTCCCAAATCTACAATATGGTCAGCACTGCGCATTGTCATATCATCGTGCTCAACAACAAGAACCGTATTACCCTTGTCTCTAAGTTCTTCAAGAGTATCAAGAAGCATCCTGGTATCCCGCTGATGAAGCCCTATCGTAGGCTCATCTAGTATATAACAAACACCGCATAAATTCGTACCGAGTTGAGATGAAAGGCGTATGCGCTGACTTTCGCCACCGCTGAGTGTAGGAAC
>JAAZFF010000438.1 GCA_012511845.1 Lentisphaerota bacterium | reverse complement strand
GTCCTCATGAGCCGCTTCGAATCGCCTGCGGTTCGCGGGGACGCTCACCCTCCAAACGGCGGTTTACGGCTTGCGACGGCGGTTTGCGGAGAAACCAGCCCTACCTAAGCCCTTCGGGCAGTGGCTAGTGATCAGTTTCTAAGCAGGCGCTCGGTGTTCCCCGGCAAGCTCTCCCCAAAGATGCGAAAGGAGGGAAGAGCGTGTTCGGTGGATGTTTTAGAACTTTTTATAAATTGCCGTAAAGTCAATTGTTTTATAAACGCATCTTTGATAAAATGTTCAGTATGGTAAAAGAGACAAAGCGCACAATCAGCTTTATGTTGATTTATTTATCGGTTGCGGCATCAGGCTTTATTGGCGGACGCTACCTTCCTCAAGAATATGCCCTCGGAAGCGGCAAGAATATCTTGCAGGTTATCGGCATGGCAATGCTCGTGCTCGCTTGTTGCGCTATGTTGTCTGTTTTTACCCAGCTGCACTTTGCCCGACGCAATCGTCCTGCTGTTGAAGGGCTTATGCTTGCACGAATTTACTGGCTTATCGCATGGTTTGTCGCAATATGCGCTGTAGCCTATGGGTTTGGTGTTCTCGGCACATTCGGCACCGCCTTCAGCATGTTCGGAGGAATGCTTTTAGGTTGGTCGCTGCAGGCCCCTGTAAGCGGTTTTGCTGCATGGATTCTCGTTTCTATAAAGCGGCCTTTCCGTCCGGGAGATCGCGTTCAATTTCCAACACTGGCATCACTTACAGGTGATGTAATGGAAATAGGTCCCATGTACACAGTGCTTAACCAGGTGGGAGGTGCCATAGCAAGTGAAGAGGCTGTGGGGCGCCATGTACTCGTCCCCAATGCTATGCTTTTTGGTCAGGTTATTATTAACTACACTGCCAGACGCGAGGCATCGTTTATGCTTGATGAAGTACTCTTGCGCATAACATACGACTCAGACTGGGCGGAGGCGGAAAATATTCTGCTTGCCGCTGCGCACGAGGTTACAGAAGATATTATTACAATAACGGGAGATAAACCGTATATAAGGGCAGACTCCTATGATTATGGAATAATACTTCGTCTGCGCTATAAGACCCGTGTAAAAGATCGTGCCGAAACAAGCTATAAAATAACAAAGAGAGTGATCGAAAATGTGCAGCGTGCACAAACGATAGATCTGGCAATTCCATTTGTTTATTCGTATCGTTCAGGTCACGACAAGCGTGTGGAAGATGCACGAAGGGGAGCATCGGACGCAGGTGAGCATGAGATTGAAATTGCCCGCATAAAAGGTGGCAGTACGTGTGTTGATCCCGAAGATGTCGATCAGCTATCGATCAGCATTGCTTCAGAGGGATTGCTGCAGCCGATAGTTGTAAAACCGCGTGGCGACACCGGTGACTTCGATATTCTGGCGGGGGAATTACGTCTCGAAGCCTGCAAGCGCCTCGGCTGGAAAACAGTTCGCGCTATAATACACGGTTCCGGTACGATCAAACCAATGAAAATTCCCGGCGTTCCTGATTCTGCAGGACCAGTCCAGATGGAACCGTTCGACAAGAATTTGTAAGTATAAAATTATAGTGGCAGCGAGATTAAAAGCCACGAATTGACACGAAAGAGAAGGGTAGGTCGCGTTTTTCCAGAACCGCCGTAAGTGATGGGCTGTCAGACAAGTCGGGCAGGTCAGACTCAAACTCCGAGCCCCAAGTCCGGAGTCCGAGGTCAATACAATTTTGATTGCCTGCGACAACCGGCGGACCGCTGCGGAGAGCCGTCCCTACCTTGCTCAGCAGGCGGGCACAGACAGTAATGTCCGTGCTACAGTCTGCGGCTCATGAGGACATTCGCCCTCCAGCCCTCAGCAGGCTTCGGCAACGATAACGTAGCGATATCGATCCAGTTCCTGATCGGCTACCCACTACCACTGCCTACTGCTCACTGGCTCGGCTCGCCGGGAAATCGTACCCGTTCATAGCGGAGCGGTACACGTCATACTTACACGAGGATGCGAATGCGAAGGTTAAATCGTGTACAAGTACGAGTACGAATACGATTGTGCCATCATGCAAGCAAAACCCGAGCAGGCGCTCGGGGCTCCCAGGCTCTGCAGCCACCGCGAAAGGGTAGGGCGCGTTTTTCCAAAACCGCCGTAAGTGATGGGCTGTCAGACAAGTCGGGCAGGTCAGACTCAAACTCCGAGTCCCAAGTCCGGAGTCCGAGGTCAAAACAATTTTGATTGCCTTGCAATAACAGTGGTTTGCCCCTTACCTTCGGCAGTGAGCAGTGCCAGCGGGCAGTGATCAGCTTCCGTTCTTGTTGTTCGTGTACGGAAAACGTATACCGCTCCGCTGTGGACGTGTACGATCTCCGGGCAATTTCAGCAAACGGAAAGGGCTCGTGAAACACGAGCCCTGTATATGTGTAGCTTTATGGACGTACGCGCTTTGTGCCGTTGGGGCTTATAAGCACTTGAACTGCCTGTCCAACCTGGAACAAATCTCTGCCGGGTTCCTGGACGATGGCTTCAATAGCACCGTTTTCGTACTGTACCGTTATTTCTATGGCACTCTTTGTAGTGACGGCGCTTTCTATTGCGGCACCCGCAAGAGCTCCGCCGATGGCACCGGCTGCAGTCGCAATATTTTTACCGGATCCGCCGCCTACGGCACGCCCTGTCAGACCGCCGAGTACTGCGCCTCCAATACCACCAAGTGCACCTTCTGTGCCTTCAATAGTTACGTCTTTTACTGCCATAACCGTGGCATTCAGTACGGCATTACCGGATCTCGCTTCGTCTCTGCTATACACGTCGCCCCTGTAGCTCTGGCACCCTGTTGCAATGAAAAATGCAAGCAATGCCACACCGGCTACTTTAAATGGAATGTTTTGAATTTTTTTCATAGTGATGTCTCCTTATTTTAGTTTACTATCGTTTTTTTCACGGCTGTACAACATATTAAATTTTTTGAGGTGTTCATTCAAGAAGTTAATCTTCCGATATTTCCGGACAGGATTCAGCCGGGAGCGATTTACGCAGTACAAAGATTCGCCGTGAATTTGAAAATCCGCTGGTAAAACCTCCTATCACAACCGGATCTGTACCTTCCAGAATGACAGACATCGACATGAGCTGTTTTTTTCCCCGTAATATTGTTACTGCTGTTTTACCGTCATCCAGAGTTCTGAAAATGAGTTTATAGCCATCTTTGAAGCTCAATGCGGCATTTGCCGGGAAAACACATGACTGTTGTTCTATAAGGCGGCATCCTTTGTAGGGAAGGCATCGGCTCATGATTGATGCCACATTTTGCAGGCCGGGAGCTACTCCTCCCTTTTGTGAAAGTTCGATGTGTTTGACATTAAGAATACCTGCTGCTTTAGCCATTGCCGGCAGTTGAGCCGAAATAATGGCAAGCGATACGATTAATGTTGTCAGAATTTGTTTTTTCATAAGTCCTCCGTAATGACCCAGAGGATCCTGGCGTTTGTATCTTTATCGGTTATTACAAGTACGCCGTTATGTTTAAGGTCGGATCCAAACTCAAGATTATTGAAAACCGGTTCGTCAGCGGCACTTTGCGGCAGTGTCATAACAAGTGTTGCACACACTACGATGACTGCAGCTGCAAGTGAGGCTATGCCAAAGCGCTTTACTGTAAATGAAGAGAGTATTGAGCGCCATTTTGCTGTGGCAGGGTGTGGACTCTGCCACATTCCGGCAGCTTCAGCTGAGGTTTCTTCAGCACTCATCTGCTCGACACGGGTGCGGAAATCCGCCCAGAACTCATCTGCCGGTGTGAGCTTCTGTTTCTGCACGTTTTCGAGCAATAAGCGTCTGATTTGTTTATCTTTCATTGAAGTTTAAAGTAGTTCGTTTTTGTGTTGTTCGAGTGTTTTTGCCAAGTTTGATTTTGCATGATGCAGGCGCGACATTACTGTTCCGACTGAGATATCCAGGATATTTGCAATTTCGTTGTATTTGAAGTCCTGGTAATAGTAAAGCTCGATTACTTCTTTATGAGCCTGAGATAATTCATTGAGTGCGTTCTTAATAATTTCGTTTTTTTCATCAGCCTGTATTTTAAGTGAGGGACTTTCTGCATCGCTGTCGGCAATTGTTGAAGCCGTGAGCCCGATTTCTTCATCTTCAGTTGAGACCTCTTTGCGTGCTTTTCTTGAACGCAGGTAATCTAATGCTGTAAATCTTGTTATGCTGAACAACCATGTTTTGTATGAAGATCTTTCACTGAAGGTGTTTATTGATTTCCAGGCTTTTAGCAGAGCCGTCATAAAAACGTCCTCCGCATCACTTTCTCCGGTGAGTTGTGCTATAAACATGCAGGCACTTTCTCTATGCGGTTCGGTGAGAGCTGCAAACGCATCGAAATCGCCCTCCCTTGCCCTTCGGAGTAACTCCATCTGTTCTTTTTTACTGGTCATTGTTTTGACGTTGCGATGCGGTTTTTTATTCAATTTATCTTTACGCTTTCGGCACGTCCTGCAAAAGGGCGATTACTGCATCGTAAACTGACCGGTACACGCTGATAGAATGTTCCTCGGCAAATGCTTGCGCCTTCTCATCCCATGCTCCCGTTTTATCGTTTATAAGTATTGAGTTTATTCCCGCATTTAACCCGCTTTTTAAATCTGTTATCCGATCTCCGATCATGTAGCAGAGTTCAGGTTCCAATCCGTCACGCTCTATTGTTTCAATGATATAGCGTGGTGACGGCTTTCGGTATATTACCGGCTCCCCCGGGGCGTCGGGTGCAATGCATACTCCGTGAAAACCCGGAGGAGGCAAGTCAAGCAGTTCAAACATGCGATTGTTGCATGCTACGGCATCTTCCATTTTAAAAAATCCGCGTCCGATGCCGGATTGATTTGTCATTAGATAAAGACGAAAATAGGCAGAAGCCATTTTGACAGCTTCAGCAGCCCCTGGAAGGAGACGAATTTGTTCAGGGCGGGACATGAAGCTCTCGTCATATACGAGCGTGTTGTCCCTGTCTATAAATAGGGCTGATTTCATTTATTGCACCCTGTGGCATAATTCCTGATGTCATCGGGAGTTGCTGTGGCAGATCCCATTTTGCCTACTACGAACCCGGCTGCTGTATTAGCGAAGCGTGCAGCATCTTCAAGGGAAGCGCCTGCAACGGAGGCGAGCGTAAGTGCTGCAATAACAGTATCACCGGCACCGGTAACATCGAAAACTTCACGTGCTACTGTGGGAATATGTTCGCCGGTAGTCAGTCCGCCATCTCCGCTGATCAGCATTCCACCTGCCCCCAGTGTCACTACCAGGTGCGCGGGTGAGAATTTTTCATATATGTTGCGAAATACATCTTCGGCAGGAAACGTGTCAGTTTCGTCGCATTCAATACCTGCAAGTTTCAATGATTCAGGTCTGTTAGGCGTCATTACAGACATTCCGCTGTATGATATGAGGCTGCGTGGCTTGGGGTCCATTGCCATAAAAATGCCGTCCGGAGCTATCGTTTGTATAGCGCGTACTGATTCTGTTGATATGGTGCCTTTGGCGTAATCGGATATTATTATGGCATCAACATCATGCATGGCGGGTGCTATTGAGTTGGCGATGCACTCTGGACTTATTTCATAAAATTTCGGTTTTGGTTCCCGATCGAGGCGGCACAGTTGCTGGCGGTTGCATACAACACGTGTTTTCGTGATCGTCTCGTGCGCATTACTCAGGGCAGTGTTGATTATTTCCACTCCTTTGGACTTTATTATCTCGGCAAGTTTTTTCCCGTTTGCATCTGTGCCTATCCAGCCGAAGAGTTTTGCCTCGCCTCCCAGTGCCGTTATATTGGCTGCCACATTGGCAGCACCTCCGGCAGAGAAGGTTTCATCGGCTATTCTTACTACGGGTACCGGCGCTTCCTGGGAGATGCGGGTTGCGTCTCCCCATATGTAATGGTCGAGAACGGCATCGCCTATAACAAGGACGCGTTTGCCCTGAATATCCGATAATATTTGCTCTAGTGCTTCTGGTCTATTAATCATTTGCTGGAAAATTTGGTTGTATTGTTTAAATTTATGAGCTTAGCCCCTGCTTAAAATTAATCGTCTCGTTTACCTGGATGATCAAAACCGCCACGGCGTTTTACATCGGACGTTATTTTGTTTAATGCCAAACTTAGCAGGAGAAAGACTACACCGGTCAGAATTTTACTTAATGCTCCAAGATTTGTCTCTTTATATGAAGTGGTCTCATAAACGTAGCGCGATTTTCTGGGAAGTCTCCTACTTTGCTGTTTTCTGGTTAAATCGGCTGAGGTTTCGAGACTTTCAGAGAAATCTTCTCCCTCTTCGTCCGAACTTACATCGGCGAGCGGAACAGAGTATGTGCTGCCAACGTTTGTGACTGCCTCAATTGAATATGCAGCAATAGCAGGATCGGCATCCATCCTGGTCTGGGAATAATAACTTACTTCAGGCATTATGGAAAAATCAATGATCCCTAGAATCAATGCTGCGCCGCCTATGAAAAAAAGAGTCAGCGCAAAAAAATTGAACATCTTTAATTCACGATCAGTATATTTCATTGACTCCCTGTAAATATATATTTTTCCCGCTGCTTGTATCTCTACTGAAGTTGCTGCCAGATTCTATCAGAAAAAGGATGTTTAAACAACATCTGACATGCTCCAAATTCATTTCGGCATTGATGTATTGACGTTCCGGAATTCTTTATCCAAATGTTGTTTGCTCTCATCAAGCGTCGCCTGCGCCCGTTGGTTGGCAAGCTCTTCCAATATTACGCAGGATCTTCTTCGCCAGCAGGACAAGGTCGGGTTTGGTATCGAATGGAAGAACACCAGTCCCGATGCAAACCTTCTGCCGACTACCCGCAATCCTCAGAACTCTCTCTATTTCCTGTTGAACTTCCATCGGGCTGCCGGTGGCAAACACTGCCGGGTTTGTGTTGATGCGTACCATCACCTCAGGATGAGCGTCCATCTGCTGCATGAATGCTGCCTGGTCAGTTTCGGATGGGCAGATAACGTATCCGGCTCCTGTCTCCAAAATCGAGTCCAGGATCGGGAATGTGTTGCCGCCAATAATGCAGGGCACGTGATGCCCTGCCATTGATGACACCTCTGTGATGATATGCTTGAGCACAGGCAAAACCACTTTGGCAAACGACTCCGGCGATATCAAGGGAGGGGTTGCACCTGATTCGAAAAGGGTAATCTGCATGCCCTGCGACACAACCTCTCGAGCAAAAGCGATTTGTCCCCAGGCAAGATGGTCTAATGCCTGCCTGACGCTCTGCGGGTCATCAATGATGTCGCAAAGCAAGCTGTCAAAGCCGACCAAATTGCCCGCCAATGAAAATGGTCCGCTGATCGGTATCCGGATGTCGGCATCCGTCAGGGTCGCCTTGAGGCGTTTGCCTGTCTCCAAGACAATTGGAATCCGTCCATCTCTCAGCGGATCGAATATCTCGAGCATCCTGATATCTGCACATGTCTGGCAGAGAGGTGCTGAAACCGATGGAAGGGCATTGCCGGGTGGCTCGAGGATGGTGGCTCCGTACGCCTCGGCTTCAAGATTATATATGTCGATGCCCACCACAACCGGAGCATGCCGGTAAAGGTGAAACGCTTCGACGTGTGCCTGAAAGAGCAACTCCGGATCGCGCGAAACACGCCACGGAGTCTCTCCGATGACTGCCGCTGCATGCTCGTATACAGAAGGTGCCAGGTCCATTTACATTTCCTTTGTCTTGATGCCCGGACAACAAACGTATGGTAATACATCACCAAGTGGCACGGCGCAAAGCGTCCACGCCACAAGTGTTATTGAACTAATTTTACCGGGAGAAATCCTTGATGTTCACTTACAAGTATAGGAAAAACTTCATGTGCATTGCAATCAGTTTTGAAATAAAGCATGTTGCGTCGGGTGACTTGGGCAGTTGCCGGGAACGGAAAATCAATGAATTGCCGATAGGATCGAGCGAATCGATAGAATCGAAACCAATTTTGACTTCGAACTTCAGCAGGCGTGACCGAGCAGGCGCTCGGTGTTCCCAGGCTTCTCTGCCGCGATGCAGGTACAGAGCCTTGCGGTCTCATCAGCTACACATCAACCACGGCGGTTTGCGGCTTATGAGAAAACTGCCCACTGCCAACTGTTCACTGGCACGGCTTGCCACGGCGCAGGGTTGAAGTCGCGGGATTAGTAATAGCGAATTAGGGTAGGGCGCGTTTTTCCAAAACCGCCGTGGTGGCGAAGATATCTCACGCAGAGCCGCCGAGAACACAGAAGCAAGGTGGAGCAAAATTTGAACCACGAATAGACACGAATAAATACGAAAAGGTAGGGCGCGTTTTTCCAAAACCGCCGTGGTAGCGAAGCAATCTCAATACGGTCAATAAGGTCAGCCCCAAGTCCGGAGTCAAAACAATTTTGATTGCCTGCAACAACCGGCGGACCGCTGCGGAGAGCCGTCCCTACCTTGCTCAGCAAGCGGGCACAGACAG
>JAAZFF010000437.1 GCA_012511845.1 Lentisphaerota bacterium | reverse complement strand
GAACAAAAGTGGCAGGACTATTCCCAAATGAAAACTCACTCCTACGACCGGTATCTGCCATCCTCTCAGAGATCAGTGATGTATGGTAGACAGGAAAGTTGTACCTAACGTGAAGGACATATAAGGAAGACATTAACATGCCCCGCTTAAATAATTTACAGACAAAACACTTGCACTGCCTATTTGTTGCGACTACTAAGGTAGGGTGATTAAAACAGGTTGCTTATAAAAATGGAGAGATCAAATGAGTAAACTTGCTATCTTCGGCGGCCCGGCGGCCGTTACCATTCCTGCGCCGGACTGGCCGATCGTAGAAGAATCGGAAATAAAAGCAGTAAATGAGGTTTTAAGCAGCGGCAAATGGAGGATGAGCGGCAAGGTAAACGAGTTTCAGGAACTTTTTGCAAAGTTTCAGGATACAGCGTTCGGCGTAGCTTGCAGCAATGGTACTGTAGCACTTGAAATGGCTTTTAAAGCATTTGATATAGGTGCCGGAGATGAAGTGATAGTTCCTCCATATACATTTATTGCAACGGCTACTGCTGTTTTAAGAGCCAATGCAGTACCGATTTTTGCAGATTTGGAGCCGGATAGTCTCAATATGGACGCAGATTCACTTGAGGCTCTAATAACGGAACGTACAAGGGCGATTGTGCCTGTGCATTTCGGGGGGTTGCCCTGCGATATAGACAAAATTAACGCAATTGCCCGGAAGCATAATATTCTTGTTATAGATGACGCTGCTCATGCGTGGGGGACTAAGTGGAATGGACAGGGAGTAGGCTCCCATACTGACGGGGCAACGTTTTCATTTCAGATGACCAAGAATATAACGGCCGGCGAAGGTGGTATTTTCATAACAAATAATGAAGAAGCGGCAAATATGGCGTGGTCGTACCACCATGGAGGTCGCTCAAAAGACGGCGGATGGCACGAGCATCCTGTCCTTGGAACAAACTACCGCATGACAGAGCTGCAGGCAGCAATTCTTACGTGCCAGATGGTACGTCTGGATCAGCACACAACGAGAAGGGAAACAGCAGCTGCAGTGCTTACGCAGCGTCTTGAATCGCTGCCCGGAATAAAAACAATACCGCGTGATAAGCGCGTAACAAGACGTGCATGGCACATGTACGATTTGTTTTTCGTTCCGGAAAATTGGGAAGGTGTATCGCGCAACCGCTTCGTTGATGCACTAAATGCGGAAGGTGTACCTTGTTCCGGTGGTTATCAGCTTCCAATTTATCGAAATGGGTTTTTTAAAGAAGTTCCTGAAGGCAGGAAGGGATGTCCGTTCACATGCCCGTATCGGGATGGACCTGCTCCGGTTTATCATGAGCTCTATTTGCCTAATGTTGAGCGAGCTATAAAACGTGCAGTATGGTTGCATCACCCTCTCCTGCTTGGGGGAGAAAAGCTAGCTAACCAGATAGCAGATGCTTTTGAAAAAATTTGGGAAAACCGCAAAGAACTCAGCAGTAATTAACAGATATGATTTTTTGATATGAAACTATATATTATTCGCCACGCTGATCCTGATTATCCCAACAACACAATTACACCTGCCGGGCACATCGAGGCACAAGCCCTTGCAAGGCGTATGAAGAAGGCCGGTCTTACACGCCTGTACTCTTCTCCACTTGGAAGGGCGAGAGATACGGCGCAATATACGGCTGAAGCCACTGGCTTGACTCCGGAGATATTGCCCTGGACTGCGGAAATATCAGTTCCTCACGTAACAGGCATAAATGGTAATAAACTAACTGTCTGGGATATAGAAGGAGAAGTAATTCGCGGAGGAAATGAAATTCCAACAAGAACAAACTGGCATCAGTTGCCGGAGTTGTCAGGGTTTGATTATAAAGCTGTGTTCCAGGGGGTTCGCGACAGTTCTGATGAGTTTCTGGCAGGGCTTGGTTACAAACGCGAGGGAGGGGTATACCAT
>JAAZFF010000436.1 GCA_012511845.1 Lentisphaerota bacterium | reverse complement strand
GCCAAGTATGGTCTTGATGAGAAGGAGATCGCTTTTATTGAGGAGAAGGTCAAGGCGATGGAGTAGGCAGGGAGGTGTAAAATGGTAAACCAGAAAATTGTCAATAGTATAGCTCTTGGTGAGGACAGCGAGCGGCAGTTCAAGTCTGATGTGCGCAATGCTGAATCGCTTGCTGCCGAAATGGCTGCTTTTGCCAATTCAGAGGGTGGAACTATTTATTTGGGTGTGGCTGATGATGGTTCTATACCGGGTTTAGATCAGGCTGACGTAGCCCGGATCAATCAGATTATCAGCAATGCTGCCAGCCAACTTGTAAAAAGTCCATTAGCTGTAAAGACAAAAAACTTTGCACTGGATAATGGGCGCATTTTAATTGTGTTGAGTGTGCCCAAGGGACTCGATAAGCCATACTTCGATAAAAATGGGGTAATTTGGCTAAAGACTGGCTCGGACAAGCGGCGTATTAACTCAAAAGAGGAGCTGCGTCGGCTATTTCAGGTAACAGATCAGTTTTATGCAGACGAGCTGCCAACGAAAGCTAAAATTGACGATTTAGACAAACTTCGTTTTCGTGACTTTTTACGGGAAGTACACGAAAAAGAGTACCCGGATGATCAAACGGAGTTAATGCGCCTGCTGCAAAATATGAATTTGGTCACGGATGATGAAAAGCTGAATCTTGCAGGCTTGCTGATGTTTACCGAGCAGCCCGAACTATTCAAACCGCAATTTGTGCTCAAGGCTATACGCTATCCGGGCAATAAAATTCATGTGACTGATTATATCGATACAGAAGAGTTTGCCGGTCCTCTACCTGAAATTTTCGCAGGTGCCATTGCCTTTATTATGCGTAACTTGCACAAGGTGCAGGCAGGTCGGGGAGTTAATAGTCCCGGGGTGCCCGAGATTTCTGAAGCAGTATTTGAGGAGTTGCTGGTCAATGCCTTGGTACATCGGGATTATCTGGTAAGTGCACCGATCCGACTGTTTATATTTGACAATCGTATTGAGATCATAAACCCGGGTCACCTGCCAAACAACCTGACGGTTGATAAAATACGAGCCGGAAACTCAAATATTCGCAATCCAATTCTAGTCTCCTATGCAGCCAAAGGGCTGCTGCCTTATCATGGACTGGGCTCTGGAATTAAACGTGCCCTGTCCGAATGGCCTCAAATAGATTTCGTTGATGACCGGGATGGATGTCTCTTTACTGCAACAGTTCATCGCAAACCAATAGAAGAGCCCGGCTTGATAGGGAGTGTCACCAGCAGCTCTGCAAATAGACAAAAAGCGTCGGGAAAGAGTGCAAATGTCGGGAAAGAGCTCGGAAAGCGTCGGGAAAGTGCAAAAGCGTCGGGTAAGAGCCTTGGAACCGTCGGGAAAGAGCCCAAAAAGCGTCGGGAAAGCGCAAAAACGTCGGGTAAGATACTAGAGATGTGTCGGGAAAGACCATCGATTAAGATTTCCGAGTTGGCTGGTTTGATTGGTGTTACCGAGCGATCAATACAAAGAAATATTCAGAAACTGCAAGCCGACAAGCTCTTAAGGCGTATAGGAGGTAGAAAAGCAGGCTACTGGGAGGTGGTGGATAATGGAATGGATAATTGATAATGGAGAACGGATAATCGGGGCAAGAATTTTAACTTTCAATTGACCAGCAAAAGAGATCGCTTTTATTGAGGAGAAGGTGAAAGTAATGGATAATGGCGGAGACAATACGAGAGGTATATATGAGTAAGCTAAACGTAGACCAGAAGAATATCAAGGACTTGCTGACGGAAAGATCGGCGAATTTTCTGATCCCAGATTACCAGCGTCCGTATGCGTGGGGCGAAGACGAGTGTCAGACGCTCTGGGATGACATCTTCACATTTGCATTTCCAGATAACGATAAGGATGCATTCGAAGGCGACAGCGACGAATATTTTCTGGGCGCCATCGTTATGTACAAGAATAAGATGAAGCAGTCCGAGGTTATAGACGGTCAGCAACGATTGACAACACTCCTGTTGCTGCTTCGGGCATTCTACGACCGGTTTGGTCTTCAGCACGACAAAGCCTCAGAAGATATGCGCAAAATTATTTCGCAGTGCATCTGGCGTACCGACGAGTTTGGAAACGCCGATATGGAGAATCTGAAGATTGATTCCGAGGTGGCGACTGACGACGAGAAAAACGAGTTCCTGAATATCCTCCGCAGTGGTCAACCAACTAAGGAAATGAGCAGCCGCTATGCCATGAACTACCGCTTCTTTGAAGGGAGGATACAGATATTTATCGAGGAATATCCATCCTATTTCCCCTACCTTCCCGCCCGGATACTAAACAACTGTATCCTGCTGCCCATTGAGGCCGATTCACAGGACACGGCGCTTCGCATCTTTTCGACGCTGAACGACCGTGGGTTGCCGTTGGCAGATGCGGACATCTTTAAAGCCCAGTTCTACAAATATTACGAGAAGCAGGGAAAAAAAGCTGAATTTATTGAAAACTGGAAAGATCTTTCATCGGGCGCAGAGAAGATATTCCATCCCATCAACGGAACACCGATGGACGAACTGTTTACAAAGTACATGTACTACATCAGGGCTTCGGAGGGCAACAAGTCCACCACCACGGAAGCCCTGCGGAAATTCTATGAGTTTCATCACTACCGCCGACTGCTCGCAGGACGGACGCTCGATGATCTGACTATACTTCTGGATTTCTGGAGCGCTGTGGCTACTCAAAACGAGATGCGATTTTCCGAGGACGTATTGAAAAAGCTGTTTGTGCTGAAATATGCGCCCAACGGTATGTGGGAGTATTTCACTACTGTGTATTTTCTGGTTTACAGGAACGGCGATGGCAGTTTGGACAATGTGGCATTTGCGGCATTCCTGGCGAAAATAACAGCGTTCATCTTTATGTACTCCCTGACTAATCCGGGAGTTAACGCCTTGCGTACGCCAGTCTATGCGGAGATGCTTGAGGTTTGGGGGAGGCGACCGTGCAACTTTGCTGATTTCAAGTTTGACAGAGACCATGCCAGCAGAGTGATGGATAACTACACGTTCACCAACAACAGAACAGTAACCCGCTCGCTTATTACTTGGTATGCCTTCACTTTTGATGACCAGAAGCGTCCCTCAGGTGACGGCGGATTCGATATCGAGCACATCTACGCCAAAGCGAGGCAGAACAAAGAGAACAGGCTCCAAAACCCCGGAAATCTCGAAAAACTGGGCAACAAGATCCTGCTTGAGAAATCGATCAATATCCGCGCCTCAGATTATCGGTTTGGTGACAAGAAGAAGCACTATAT
>JAAZFF010000435.1 GCA_012511845.1 Lentisphaerota bacterium | reverse complement strand
GCAGGAGTCTCCCCGACTTGGGAAGAAACCCCATATCCGAAATAGACAGACTCCCAGGTGTCGCCAAGCCCATCCCGATCTGCATCGCCGAATCCATCACCCGGATAGTATTCGCGGCTGAACATGTACCTCACCGTGAGGTCACGGTCTTCAAGCTTGATAAGGGCATAAAGCTCTTCAGGTGTATTCGCCGGCATCCTCAAGTCGGAATCGGAGAGACCCTCGTCGGCAGACCATGCAAAGCCGAATGAGCCGGGAGCCGGGATCGCCTTGGTCTGGATCGATTCTCTTTCACTGAAAACATTCCCAAACTCTTCGTCCCAAATTTGAGTACGACGGACGTACTCGATGGTGCCGTCACCAAGTCCGAGCAACCCTGCATAACCCGGTGACATCACTTTCACGTAAAGTCTCACACCCGGGTTAACAATGACGGTTATGTTGCGTGATGCAGAGCCGCCGTCTTCATCGCTTACAACAAGAACAGCATCAAAAGTACCGACCGTATCATAAACGTGGGAAGCTTCACCCGAAGCTCTTCCTGTATATGGCGTATCCCACGGCAAGTTGCCGCTTGTAGAACGATTGGCACCTGTTCCATGTCCGAAATTAAAGGTGTAACTGAGTGAATCATTCGGCTTCGCCTTATCTGACGCCGAGAAGTAGAAAGTTTTCTCTTCCCCAACAGAAATAGTAACAATCTCACCCTCAAGCGGTGTTTCAATTACAGGTACTTCGTTAGTCACCAACACATCAAAATATGCCTGATTGTAGTCGCCAGCTAAATCAGTCAGTGTAAGAATGGTGCTTGCCCTGCCATCCGGCGTATAAACATTAAATTGTCCGGAATTCTGCCCCGGATTGATTCTGACTGTTGCATCGCCAGTAATTTTGGTCGAGTAGCCGCTGATATTGAATACGGCTCCTGTGGGAGCGATTGAACCCAATTGCACTCTTACAAAATGAATTGCATCAGGATCTTCCCCTACAACCAGCTCCGACGGAACGAGCGTTACTGTTCTGGCTGATGGCGAGAGATCAACACGTACCGGGATAGATATCTCTTCATCAGGGTACAGTTTGGAGCGAACATTTATAACAGTTGTACCGGGGGCAACTGCCGTTACTGTAAAGGAAACTTCGTTCTGCCCGCCCGGTATTACGGCTGAAGACGAAACAGTGCATATACTCGTGTCATCACTTGTTGCCTCAAGCTCAATAGATGTTGTATTACCTGTACCGCGGGGGACACGTCTTACAATCATGCTCTGCGATGTACCGCTCATCAGGGTCAGACCTGCCGGAATAGAGGGAGAGGTAATCTTGTACATGTTGATCATGATTTCCGGAGCCTGAGCCGTCAGGGGGCTTCCACCAGTGTTGAAGTCCTCCGCTGTCAAATGTTTATACTGATTTCGTGCAGGCAGTGTGCTGCCGGGAATATTGGCATTACCGATCTGCAAGCCGGTCGGCATCACAATGGCATAGCGTGCATTTCCACCCATCATGGGCACGTCACTCGTACGCAGGGACAAACCTTTGCCGTAATCTTCCGGTTGCGGCGTATACCTGAAAATCAATGTGTCATTTTGTGAATACAGCTCACCGATACTGTCGAATTCAGCAAATCTGTCTGCCCCATCAAGACGAAATGTCAATTGAGGCCGTTCAGTTGTTCCGCCGGGGAGGAGTTCCAGGTAAGGCTGGGAACCATCAAAGGTTTCCTCAAACACAGCCAATATATATATTTCATCTGTTTCTGAAAGTATTTCCGTTTCTGTCAAATCCAGATCATTCACCCACATCATAAATTCGCTGATTTTCAAGCCCTGTGCAGAGACTGTCAAAAAAGCGGCGAAAATCATGGAAGCAGTCAGAACTGTTCCGGCAATTTTTGTAATATATTTTTTCATGCTTTCTATATTCCTTAAAAACCGCGATTTCCAATATGGAATCACGTTTCATAATATATTTATTTTAAATTTTTATCGGTTTCCCCATTTTTTTCTGCAGCTGCTGATGCACGTCGCACTGCAACAAATGCCTCTACAGTTTTTTTCTTTGATTCTTCTGATTTACGCTGAAGTTCAGCCAGGACTTCATCTTTATCAAAAATCGCTTCCAGCTCAGCATTTTTAGCTTCAAAGAGTTTGCTGAGTTCCTCAATCTCTTTCACGAGTTCGG
>JAAZFF010000434.1 GCA_012511845.1 Lentisphaerota bacterium | reverse complement strand
GGCTTCGGAACTATGACAATACTCGAAGGCAATGTGGTTTTTGAAGAAGACTCTTCAATGGAATTTAAAGTCGATAAAGCCGGCAACGGTGCGATATCTGTTGAGGAAAATGTATTGGGTGATTTTACGATTCCTGTATCATTTTCAGGAGAAGGTCCGGGAAAATGGCTTGTTATGGAAGCAGCATCTATCGAACCGGATTTTGTAAGTGCAACAAGTGGCGTTCATCTGTCACTCGAAGCCAACGGCACCCAGCTTTGGGCGGAGAGATTTGATCCCGTGACCGTTATCACAGTGAAATGATTGGAGGACTCTAGAAAAAGAGCCAAAACTTTTGGATAGTAGAATTGGTAGGGCAGGGCTCTCCGAGCACGCCGCAATAACACCTCATACCGGTATAGGAAAGAAAATTAATATAATTACTAAACTTAAAAGTTTAATTATAAAAAACAGACAAAAAACTATGACTTCAACAGCCGCATATATAAAAGCACCATGGCGAACAGAACTTCGCAATGTTGAACTGCCGGCGCACCCGCCTTGCGGATGGGTACGCCTCCGCATCGATGCCTGCGGCATCTGCGGGACAGATGTTTCCGCCGCAATTAACGGTGCGGAAAACTGGCAGCCGTTCGGTCATGAAATTGCCGGTACTGTTGTGGCTGTCGGTGATGGAGTGGACACAAAGCGGTTGCCGGAAGGCACTACAGTCGTCGTGGAGTCCGCCAGCGCGTGCGGACTCTGCGATTCATGCCGCAATGTGCGTGCTGATCTCTGCCAGGGCGGGGCTCCAAATATCTGGGGACAGCCGGCGCTCGGATTCAGCACGTTCATGGATGCGCCTGCTTGTGCATGTGTCCCGTATTCCGGTCTGGAACCGGAAGTGGCATCTCTTGTTGAGCCGGCGGGGGTGGCTTTCGATATGGTTCTTGCGGCTGATATAAAAATGGGGGACCGCGTATGCGTGGTAGGTCCCGGCCCGATTGCGCTCGTTGCAGTAGCTCTGGCGTTCAGACGCGGGGCGTCTGAAGTCGTATGCATTGGTCGCAAGCACTCAAAAGCACGACTTGCATTGGCAGAGATGTTAGGTGCCATGATATGCCATTCGGAGGATAAGAAGGGCCTGGATGCCTTGAAAGGAAAATTCAATCATGTGCTGATGACGGCTCCTGTAGACGCCATACCGGGTGCGCTTGAGTACCTGGCTTACGGAGGTATAATGACGTACATAGGCATCGGAACGGGTGACCCCGTAATCAGCTTTGACGCAAATGATTTTCATTTTCGCAAGCTGCAGCTGAGAGCCAGCTATGCCTCCCCTGCCATGTATTTCCCTGCGGTTATAAGTCTGATGAAATCTGGGGCGATACCGGGCAAGGCGCTGATTTCGCATCGACTACCGTTGGGGCAGATTCAACATGCTCTCGATTTGAATCGAAACAATAAATCAGAAGTGATAAAAATAGTAGTTATACCGGAAGGGGCTGAATGAAAGTTCAATTAGGTGTTGTAGGTGCAGGATATATATCGCGATTCCATTTTAGGGCATATCAGAAAAATTCGACAGATGTGCGCATTGTGGCAGATCTGAACGAGGAAGCTGCACGTGCCGCCGCCGCTCCATTCAATGCGGCAGTTGCGTCCGATTGGCAGGCAGTAATCGATAATCCGGACGTGAATACGGTCGTTATTCTGTCGCCTTCGTCGACGCACGCCACTGTGGTACGTGCGGCACTCGAAGCAGGCAAACACGTAATATGCGAGAAAACATTGTCGCTTTCTGCCTCGGAATCATTTGCACTTGGCAAGCTTGCTGAGGAAAAGGGACTTTTGCTTTTTACCAGCTACATGAAGCGTTTTTTCCCTGCTGTTCAGATTGCCAAATCTATCTTGCCTCGCCTCGGGTTTATAACGAGTGTATATTGCCGGACATATCAGGGCGTAGGAAGGGCTGATCTTTATACCGGTGAGATAATTCATCCCTGGTTGACAGAGGCTGATGGCACATCGCGCATAACAAAGCTTTCAGGAGGAGGAATCCTCGTTTGCGGCGGCAGCCATATATTTGATTTGCTGTTGTATCTGGTAGGTAAACCTGCCGGAGTTTATGCACATCAGTTGTTGCGTGAGGAGTCGGATGTCGATATGGTAACGCATGCGATGTTTGATTATGATAATGATTGCACGGCACATTTTGAGGGTAACTGGCATCCACATGACAGGATCGGGTATCAGCGCGACGGCTGGGATGAAGGATTCGAAATAAACGGAACAGGAGGGCGCCTGCTCCTCAACACGCCGTTGTGGAACGGTTCGGAGCATTTATCTCCGCAGCTACGCTTTTATAATGCTGAGGACGGAACTTGGACAGACTATGGCACAGTTCCGGTGTGTCCGTTTGAAGAGGCGGAAAAATATTTCTGCGAACAAATTGTAAAGCAGGAGCAGGGCGATTATGATCGTTATGTCGGATACAGGGTCGACCAGTTGCTTGAGTCCACCCAGCTTTCTGCCACTGAAAACATGCGCATCCCCATACCCTGGCAAGACGTCTGAGGAAGGAGGTCAACTCTGAGCAACGTGCGCCAAGTTCTTTATTGCATTGCAGCGGGTATGCTTTTTTCGCTATACGCCGCCTCCACATTGCCGTTGCATGCTTCGCCTCCAGCCCCGCGCTTCGGTGTAAATCTCGCCGGCGGCGATGGAGGGAAAATGCCGGGCTCGGGCGACTACCCATACGGTCGATATGGCTATGACTACATATACCCAAATGCTGATGAATTTGCATATTATAAAAGCAAGGGATTCAACCTGGTCCGGCTACCTGTAAAATGGGAGCGCCTGCAGAACACGCTTGGTGGACCTCTTGCAGAGCAGGACATGGTACGCATCGACGCTGTGATTGCCGCCGCACACGCCCAGGGCATCGAGGTCATGATCGACCTCCACAACTATAATTCGTACAGGATACTTACACCGACCGGATTTCAGAGCCATAGCGTCAGCAGTGACGGTGCCGTAACCTACGAGCATCTGCAGGATTTCTGGACGCGAATTGCGTTGCGATATGTTGATACACCTGGTGTGTTCGGATACGATCTGATGAATGAGCCGGGTGGAACTTTAGCGAACTGGCAGGCAGCTGCGCAGGCGGCTGTATACGCTATCCGGACAGTGGACACCAACAGGTGGATTATTGTCGAAGGTGTGAGCTGGGCGGGTGCGCAGAGCTGGATGGCAAACAACGCCACCCTGCATGTGGAAGACCCTTGTGACCGCCTCATGTACTCTGCTCATTCATACTGGGATCGCGGCTATCAGAATAACGTGGACAACTGGAAACATGATGGTCTATACACCACCTATGCACAGGAAAACGGATCTCCAACAATGGGAATAGAATGCCTTGCCCCTTTTGTAAACTGGATTAAGTCAAACGGCTACATCGGCTTTGTCGGCGAATATGGTGTGCCGGGAACAGGTGACGCCGATTCCGATCTGTGGAACGTTGTCCTCGACAATGCCCTTGCCTATCTTCAGACAAATGGAATCTCCGGAACATACTGGACGGGCGGACCGTGGTACGGCTCCTATCAGTTGACCTGTGAACCCAGCCCCATAACCGGCCCCGATCGTCCGCAAATGTCTGTTTTGGCAAAGTATGCTGCTTCGGAGGCTAATCCCCCTTTTAACCCCCTTTCTGAGACGATCATAAAGGAGGATAATATCCATCCTCTCAATCAGGGTTCAAGTTGGGTGGGTGGTATAACTCCTGATTCCAACGATATAGCTTTGTGGAACAATGTCGTCGGAGCCAACTCCGTACTGCTTGGTGCCGATCAGAGCTGGGGTGGCATCACAGTTGACGCAAGCCATGTCGGTTCGATTTCTATCAACGGGGGAACTACTCTTGCATTGGGTGAAGCCGGAATTACCTTTGTACCCAATATCTCACTAAATATCAACTGTGGCATAGCCTTGACTTCTGATCAAATCTGGTCGCTTAGAACCGGTTTTTTCAATGTCAGCAGTATAGATACACACGGCCATACTCTCACTGTTTCAGGAGGCAGCAACAAGAAATTTAAGCGAGCTGTTGTCGGCGGCGGTCAGATAATTGTCCGTAGCGGCACCCTAACATTCGACACTAATACGGAGTCAGGTGCTCCATTTTCAAAAATTCTGGTCACACCTGGGGCATCTCTCGTCTACGATAAGCATACAGGTTCAAAGACACTTGCCGCCGATATCACCCTTGAATGCGGCAAACTACAAATGAAAGGAGACAAAGCTGCTCCGACTATTGACACAATTGACGGAGATATTACGATTGCCGACACGGATCCCGCCGGCGGCAACAGTATCGGAGTTGTAACCCTGTCACCCGATAGCGCACGCAATGTACGCCTTGTTGCCGAGCGCCTGAATCAGGAACGAAATGCCATCGTGCTTTTCCGCGGGACTAATCTTGGCACCTATACGGCAATTTCCCAAATGCCTAACAGCGGCAACATACTTTTTACCAATCCATTATCGGGTGGAATCGGTGGAGGCGGTGATGCTGGAAGTACCACGATCAGCATAATTCCCGGAGTTCTTGGAGGCATATCAGGCTCAGACGGCGGATCCACGTTTGTGAACTACACGCCCGAGCATGGGGTGCGACCACTGGCAGCAACGGAGTTTGCCGGCGACATTGCCAGCGGGACGATCTCGCAGAATAACGTGCGCCTAGCAGGAACAGGCGTCCTTACAACTGTCACCGATGCCACTACAGTCAATTCCCTGATCGTTGCGCCTTCTGCTGCTTTGACAACTTCGCTTGAAGGCGACGGCTTGCTGACTGTGACGAGCGGCATGGTGATACTAAACCCTGGCAATGTGAGCATGACCACATCTGTAAACACGCCGCTGAACTTCGGAAACCGCCAGGGAGTGATCTGCAGTTCCTACAACCGCGGGGTGAACCTCAATGGCGCCATACATGGCTCGGACGGTCTGATCTTCTGCCAGGTGGCATCAGGGAGCCCTAATAATCAGCTTTCACTTCGGCAAAATACAGGAAGTACCTACTCCGGAGATACTGTAATCCTTGGACGAATTGAAGTAGGAGACGACTTCCTTCCGCACGGTTTGCGCTGCGGTGACATCTATTTGCATGGATATCTACGTCTTAATCAGTCGGGTTACAACGGTACGGTCAACGGTCTCTTCGAAGGTGGTATTCTCACGTACAGCAACAGCAGAGCATCGTCTCTGGCAATCGGCGACAACCATTCCGAAAGTGATTTCTATGGTTCGATCTCCGGGAACGACAAGCTGCACATCACCAAAATAGGCAGCGGCACACTAACCCTTTCCGGCTCGTGTGACCGGCTCGCCGGATTGACTCTAGAAGGCGGGACAACAACGATTGACGGAGCGTTTAATAATTCGCCTGTGACGGTAAAAAACGATGCACGACTATGCGGTGTCGGGACGTTCTCAAATAACGGTTCTGCCATCGTTGTCAAATCAGGTGGGACGTTGGCACCTGGCAATCCGGAGGGTGCAGGGACAATGACAGTACTTCAAGGTGATGTGAATTTCGAAGCCGGTTCAGCTCTTGAAGTGTCGATCGGCGAAGTTGACCGTAGTGCACTGAAAGTTGCCGGTACTATCAGGGGGACAGCCGTAATACCTGCTGCAATATCCAGTAATAGTCCGGGCAAGTGGAAGATACTTCAAGCTTCATTTATTGAACCTGAGTTCGAGAGCATTTCCCCTAGAGTTATCC
>JAAZFF010000433.1 GCA_012511845.1 Lentisphaerota bacterium | reverse complement strand
GCAACTGGAGAACATCTGGTACAAATGGATCGGTCAGTGGGGCCTTCTGTATCTCACGGGAAGAGAGCGGGGCTAGATGAAGCACTGCGGCGCGACCCGCCAGCGACTCCTGCGCCAGATCCATCAGGAGAAAAGGCTGTGAGCCTGTCAGCCAAAATGACCCCGGAGCCTTTGCGCGATCCACCATCAACTTGATGGTGCTGAACAGCTCCGGTGCGTATTGAACCTCGTCAACAAGCACTGGCGGTGGATATATCTGAAAAAACATCACCGGATCGTTCTTGGCGAGCTCGCGTGCATTCAAATCATCCAGCGTGACGTAACGCCTCTCAGATGTTCGGCAAAGCTGTAGCAACATGGTCGTTTTACCCACCTGGCGTGGCCCGGCAACCATTACCGCACCATACTCAGCGGATGCGTCAAGCACCAACTGCTCATAATGTCGTGGAATATAATTCATAGCTTTCCTTTCTCTGTTTTGTCGGCTTTTTTAAGGTCAACCCGAATAATAACCGAGATTGCTCCTCATTGTAAAGCTTAAAGACCTCCCCCTGACCGATTATTTCCCTTTGCTCCGCCGTGTCCCGCCGCGGAGCAGTCATCCTCCGTATTCAGATAACGTCAACAAACAACTCGAACATGCGCTTCTTGACAAATTTGCACCAGAGTCTGATGTTACTGACAATAATTCTGTTGTCTGACGACTTATCTTTCTGAAAACGGTAAACAGTGTTCGTTGCTTAAGGTGCGCAGTATCACTTTGGGACTCAATCGAGCCATTCCCGCGTTTCTTCTTGGTATGACATGTTTACCCATGCTCGTGCCCATCCAACGAGATTGGTGTCGCTCCAAACCTGTCGCATGAAGTTGGTGTCGTTGTAATAGCGGAAAAATTGAAACGTATACTCCGAATCTCGATGAATACGGGAGGATGGAGGATTCAGCCTGTATCCGTCACGGATCAATTCATAAAAAGCCTGTCTGTTTGTATTCACCTGCGATACGTACACGAGGTTAGAACACCACGTTGTCATATCTGCGTTTTCCGGCGTTGCAGGGAACCAAGAACGGTCACCATCATACAGGTACAGTCCGTCTGGCTCGTGGCGACTGCGGTGGTAGTCCATATCAAATATATATGAGAAATGGCACTCCGGTGGTCTAAGACTTAGAAAAGACTGGTACTTGGAGGCAAAGAAAATCACAGGAATGTTATTTGTAGGCATCAGTTCTCCATGTCCTCCACGAAGTAAAACAGGATTATTAGTAACATCGCCGTACCAGAATTGGTCAATATTTAGATAGATATTGTTGTTGTCTTGAGTCACGGCATAGCCCAATCCTATCACATCGCACACTGCCGCTTGGAGAGGTAGGGCTGTGTTCCAACTTAGGGGCGGATCCTGTTCCCCTGAAAGCTGCAACATAAAAGCTAAAATGAATGTTATTATGGTTGATTTTATTTTCATATTAATCTCCTGTAGGAAGTATAAAGCGCAGATAGCGCAAATTGTTAGGAAGCCAGTAGCCTGTTGGATGGGGATTGAGGCGGTGTCCCACATAGAAAAGACCACCAACATCCATAATTTTGTTCCATGTTCTTACTTTATTGTGATGCTTTTGGCGTCCATCTTTGATCGCCTCCAGATAATCGGGATCAACAAGCCCTACGTTGTGACCGATCTCATGTGCAATTGTTGCTGCGATATGCTGTGCGAACTGCTCCGGCGTCATAGGTACAGGAATGGAATCCTTGTTGCCGGCAAGCATGCCCCTGTAGTTGCGTTTTAATGACTCTCCTAAATTGCCTATATACACAGCCATTTCACCGGATACCCTTTCGTTTCTCTTGTTGAATCCCCAGGAATCGCCCCTAAGATTGTCCCGAGCAGATTCACCCACAATAAGCACCCCCTTATGTCGCCCCTTCACTTTATCTTTCATCACGATGCGTATGTTCACATCATCAGGGAAAAACGCCTGTACCATACCAGGGAGCAACGCTAATGCGGCGTCTGCTTCCTCTTCGGTGCAACCTGGGTATAACACGACCCGATCGTTCAAATTAGCACCTTCTGAGAGAACCGGTTTCTGGAAAACGTTCATGCCACTAAAGGGCACTAAATTCACTATCTGCGGTACGTAAACTGTAGTACTTGCTTCATCCAGTATCTCTGCCGTATCGTTGTTATCTTTCCGGTAGCGGAAGAATACAGTGTAGTATGGCGGTGGTACTGGCTCGTCTGAGATAACCTCCGGCAACGCGCGGTTGAAACTACCCCTAGGCCCAGCGAATATATCGGGCGATTCCACAAGTGCTGCGTTTTCTGTGGCGATACCGTCCCAGACGACCGTATGCTGCAACGATGAAACATATATGCGTTTCTGATGGTCTTCAATGTCAGGAGCCATGTCGATCCAGCCGACGTGCTGCCAGCCGTCGGTAGCAAGACGCATGATCTCGCCTTCAAGCCATCCTTCTTCATGAAAATGCGGACAGCCGTATATGTTCAACTGAAACGTAGCTATTTCTTCCAGATGAGGCGAGAAGTTTCGTGTGGCGTTTTCGATTCCAAAATTCTGCTTGGTACATTTGCGGATAAATGTCCTGTTGTTGATGTAGGTCGAATCATCAAGTTCAGAAACAGCTGTAAGGATAATTGTGTCTTTACTAAGGGTAGTACCTTGTTTAACGTTGACAAGCGTCATATGGCTGTAAGGAGAATCTATGTCGAGATCGTCGGAACTCCACTGCACACTGTATAGCAGGGTTCCTGCGTAGTTGGTAATTGCAAACGGTCCGATTGATTCAGTATCAAAGTGCCAGGCTGCGTTTTCAGGCTCTATGCCCATT
>JAAZFF010000432.1 GCA_012511845.1 Lentisphaerota bacterium | reverse complement strand
GTCTGCTCTGCGATTTCGTAGTCAGACCAATCGGGATCTATAGGGATACATCCCAAATTCTCCAGAAGCTCAAGCCGCTCTTTGCGGGTCATTCCAAGACGTTCTTCACGATTCGGAATACGATGCCATTCCCACTGACTTAAATGACACCTCGGCTTTATATCTGCACCATAGGGTGCCTTGCCTTCAGTTCGGTGGATCAGGTTTGTTTCATCAGAGTGAGACGAAGAGGGTGTTTGAAGCGAAAATGCCCTAACTCTCCTTCCTTTCAAGTTTTTCGAAACGACTAGAAATATGCTTGAAATTATTATCGCAAGGGTTGTTATAACGATGATTTTCTTCATGGTTGTGGCTCCGTAATTGTCGGTGCAGCTAGCGCCTTGAAAAATGTTCCTTCAGTGCCGGGCACAATGGAATCCCAAAGGTAGATCCCAATATCGGTTGTTGCATTGCCACTTATGTCTGTGCTGTTGAAGTTGAGGAGCGCGCTGCTTCCCTGAACTCGCTCGGATGCAATTTGGGAAGGCATCAGGGGGCTTTCATTTGTCGATTGATGCGCAGTGTTTGACTGAACCATTGCACCAACAAGCGTGATGACCGCATTGTTAACATTCTTCGGAGGCCACGAACCATACCAGGGCGGCGAAATCCCGGCATAAAATCCTCCTCCCCATCGATTGGCCTTGTTTGCTGTTATCACCACACCCGGGGAAACAGTTGCGAACATGCCGTGGTCATTATATAAAGTGGATGCGCCCCATCCTGCGCCGAACGGCGGGTTGTCATCGTGGTATGACGTTGTGACAAACACTCCACCTCCATTCCCATAACCATCCACCGCTGACCCGTTAGCATTGTTTCCTTCAAATATCACGTTGCCCGAGACAAAAGCCTTGCCACTCTTGACAGAAAGCCCTCCTCCGCTTACTGCAGCATTGCAATTCCCAATTTGCATGCAACCTGAATCTCCACCCTGCAAATATAAATAGCCACCAGCAGATACATGGATGCCTCCCCCCATCCCCTCCGATCTGCGATAATCATCAGTTGTGAGAGGCAGTCCTTGCCCTTCATTCAAAGCACTACATCCTTCAATCAGCGTGTCCTCCACACGGAGCTTACCGCGGATGGTAACATACATACTGCCGCCATTGCCGGACGCAGAGCAGTTTTCCATCAGACAATTCGCAACAAGAACGTCATTAACTGGCGGAGCGTCTGTCTGTAGTCCTCCCCCGACCGCGATTGCACCTCCCTTGCCATCGCACATATGCGTCGTGCCACCTTTACAACGGCGGAAAATCGAGTCCAGTATATCGATATCCATGCCTCGCCCGTTGGCGGATATGGCACCACCGTGCCATCCACCTTGAGACGCTGTAAATGTAGAATTGGATATGAGCCCAATACAGCCACCGCCAATAGTCGATGGTTCTGCCGTGACAGGCAGCCATTGAAAAGAAGGTAGACCGATCACAAAGTATCTGCGTGCATCTGGGGATGAATCCTTGGAGAAGGATATAGCACCCCCGTTGCCATAAGAAGTGGAATTTTCGAAATAGCAGCCCTGGATTTCCACGCTAGTATTGCTTTTCTCCCCATGAACAAGAATGGAACCTCCGTCGCCAGTGAAGTACTCCTTATCATCAAGCGGGATTGCGCTGGGTTGCAGAACACCTGCCACGGCATTTTGGGAAACGGAGTCCAGAAGTTTCAGTGTACCAGCATTCACATAAATGTCTCCGCCCCCTCCAGCCGATTTTTCAGTCGGGACGCCGCCAGCCTTGGACACCTGCGCCGCATTACGCTCGAAGAAGCAATTTGTAACCGTCAGGGAGGAC
>JAAZFF010000431.1 GCA_012511845.1 Lentisphaerota bacterium | reverse complement strand
CGCCTTTTCTGACGGGCAGCTCCGTATTCCGGAATCAGGAAACGGCGTTCCCGATATACTCGATGAAGTACGCTGGGGACTTGAGTGCTGGCGACGGAGTCAGGACGCCGATGGCGGTGTTTCGGGATTTATCGAAACCAATACCCATCCCTCGTATAACGACCCGAAGCATCCCTATGCGTTTTCACGCCGCACACGATGGTCGGCCCTTATTTACTCTGCCGCCGCTGCACAATACGCACGTCTCGTCAAACCGTTCGATAAAAAATCAGCAGTTCTTTATGAAGAAAGTGCAAAACGTGCCTGGAAATACGGAACAGATCCTGCCAAATCTCTCGGAACTGTAAAAATAAATGCACGGCGCAGTCGCGGCAGCGGGGACTCGTATGCGGTGAACTGGACGGAAGAGGAGTCGCACACCATGCCTTATCGTGTACATGCGGCAACCCAGTTGTACCGCCTTGCCGGCGATGCTTCTTATCTCGAAGGCGTTGGCGAAATAGCTGCCAAAGCACAAAAACCAATGGAGTGGAGATTTTCAAATCGTGACTTCTCTCCGTGGATATATTCGGAACTGGCATTGAATACTGATGGGGCAATTCCCGCCGAGGTTGCGTCGTACTGGAAAAATTACTATATTGCCGAGGCTGACAAACTCGTAAAGCAGATTGACGAAATGCCGTACCGCCACACGTGGCAGAGAAAACAGGACTACTGGGCAAGCTGGGGTGCACTGACTGTAGTCAACTTCAACCGCTGTCTCGCAATCGCATGGAAATTAACCGGCAGGTCCGAGTATCGAGATGCTATGGCAAACAACCTGGATTTTATGCTGGGAGCAAACCCGCTCGGCATGTCATGGACAACTGGGATTGGGTTTGTATATCCCATAGACTTTCAACATGCAAACAGTGAAGATGATGGAATAATGGATCCGGTGCCGGGGATTACGGTGTACGGAACAACAGGCGCTCCGGCGATGCATTACACAGGTCGTGAACTCCTCTGGGAAAACAAGAATGAAGAAGGAACACTGTTCGTTTTCCAGAAACAGGAGAATCGCGATGTGCCGTTTTACAGACGCTGGTCAATCCATCCAAGCAGGAACACGGGACAATGCGAATTTACCGTTCATGAAACTATGGCTGCAATGGTATTTTCCACCGCGATTATGACATCCAAAGGCTGGATGCCGGATGAAGAATTAAAACGGCGCGGACCTCGAAAGGATAATCTCCTCTTCGGCTATTGGCCGCTTCCATAGAACATATTCACAACTTCTTGCTTAGCAAATCCCGAGCAGGCGCTCAGGGCTCCCAGCCACTCAGCAATCGGGCACAGACAAGAATGTCCGTGCTACAGTCTGCGGCTCATGAGGACATTCGCCCTCCAGCACTCAGCAGGCTTCGACAACGATAACGGTAGCGATATCGATCCAGTTCCCGATCGGCTACCCACTGCCGGCTACCTACTGCCCACTCTTTTCCCCACTACCCGCTGAATGAACATGCGACACAACCGTTCCATGAACTTTTAAATGAAACGGTATCATCTGCGCCGGGCAATTTTAATATGCCGTTCACACCTTCAGGTATGTTTACAGCCAACTCAATTTCATCGGGAGAGATTCTGTTCCACGATACAGTTATATCTCCCTGCGGGATGCAGCATGTTCCTTCAAAAGTGTTGAACGTATTGAGTTGCGGTGCTACGTTTACAACCCTATAGCCGGGCTTGCCGGGCGTAATACCCATAATACCGGCACGCGTCAACATGGGAAAGGGAGCACTCCATGCATGGTTGAGAGAATCATGATTTTCTGCGTTCCACGCCTCCCACGTGGTAGTGGCACCGCGCTCAAGCATGTTTGAATAATCACGGCAGAAAACTCGTGTTGTCCATTCAGCCCTTCCCAGTTTTGATGCAGCGTCTGCCAGGAAAAAATACGTGTATGGTGATCCCTGTGAAACATACGAATTTCGGTGGATATCCATAATCAGG
>JAAZFF010000430.1 GCA_012511845.1 Lentisphaerota bacterium | reverse complement strand
TGCTATATGGACGGTGAAGATGATCCTGCTGTTTCGGATGGCAAGGTTGTGGCAGGGTCTACCGGGTTCCCTACGATTTGCGGAACGGGGACAGAAGACTATTTCTGCGGTTCGTACAACTTTGAAAATAAGGCAACAGGGCAGTATCAGGAATTTACCGGTCCGTATACGGGTGTGCCCCATATCGTGCGGCCTGATGGAGTGAACGGTTCAAATCAAAGATTCAGCATGTACCGCTGGCATATAACGGATCCAATCAGGTTTGAGAAAGAACTGAAGGTGACAATTCAGGCGCTCGGCTGGCGCAAGGATGGGCGTTACCTCCCTCTCAGGGATGATATTGCCTCAGTTGCGTTCTGGTATCAGGACGGTGTAGGTGAGGAGTTCCCGCCTTTGCCTTCTGCAGATGAACTTGAAATTTACTGATAAATCCCCTGGACGGTTTACATCAGTTTTATACACATCAACTATAAAAAACAACATAAGGAATACCTGGAAAAGATGAAAACGCTTGATTTTGAAACATATAAAGATAAAGTTGCAGGCTGCTGGACCGGAAAGAATATAGGCGGGGTGTTGGGAGGACCGTTCGAAGGCAAGCGCCAGATGAATGATGTGGATTTCTATGTCCAGGATCTTTCGAAAGGACCGCCGCCAAATGACGATTTGGACTTGCAGATAGTATGGCTTACTGCTGTGGAGAAATTCGGCAGAGGTGTTAACTCCGCTATATTGGGAGAATATTGGCTGAGTTATGTGATTCCCGATTGGGTGGAATACGGCACGGGCAAGAACAACATGAGGGCTGGTCTTATGCCGCCGATTTCCGGGCATCATGATAACGTCTACCGCAACTCGTGCGGCTGCTTTATACGCTCAGAGATTTGGGCATGCCTCGCTCCCGGCAACCCCGGTATTGCAGCAGCTTATGCGTTTGAGGATGGAAGCGTTGATCACTCCCAAGAGGGTCTCTACGGGGAAGTATTTTTTGCAGCGTTGCAGAGTACGGCTTTTGTGGAGAGCGGTCCTGTCACTTTGATAAAGAGCGGTCTCTCTTATATCCCGGAGGATTCCGCCATGGCACGGGCGCTTCACGAAGCGATCCGCTGCAAGGAAGAAAATGTACCATTTGCGGAAGCTCGCAAGCGCATCCATAATTCTGCGCCGGGAACGTTTGGAATCCAGGGGGCAAAATTATCGGATATAGATCGTTCGGATAAAGATTTTGCGCTTGGAGAGCCGGGTTTTGATGCGCCTGAAAATTGTGCCTTTGTGATAGCCGGCTGGCTTTATGGTGACGGAGATTTCGGAAAATCCATATGTCTGGCGAATGCCTGCGGCGAAGATACTGACTGCACATGTGCTACGCTCGGTGCCACGATGGGCATAATTTCCGGGGCATCAGGAATACCTGAAAAATGGAAGGCACCGCTGAACGATGTCATAGAAACCCTGTGCATAAACAGGACATCAGGCATTTGGGTTCCTGAAACTGTTACAGAATTAACAGATCGCATACTGCGTGTTGCGCCCGGTTTCCTTGGCAGGGAGCGTTGTGACATACTGGCTGAAGGAGGCTATAAGATTTACTGCGAGGAGGGCAAGGGCCTTTACAGCTTTGATCCATACAAGGAATACCTGCCGGGAATCAATGGCGGAGGAAAAGGCAAAAGACCTGCAATGGCAGATATTGCTGCAAGGTCTCCATACATGGTTTCGCATTCATTTCCAATGTTTGAGGTGCTCGTTGATTATGGGAAATCCGTGTCGTTCAGCAAGTCTCAACTGCGTGAGATAAAAGTGAAGGTAATCAACTCCGGTCTTACGAATCAGCAGCAGTGGGTAAGCTTGACATTGTATACGCCATCGAGTGTTATTGTTGAGTCGGAGCGTTCCGTTACATTGCCGCTTAACCTTGTCTGGGGAGCCAAAGCGGAAGCGACATTCGTGATAAATGCAAGTGAATTTGAAGGTGCACGATTGGAAATGATGCTGGATGTTTCAATTCCGGGACGTCATACCTCTGCGGGTGTTAAAATGGTATTGATGCCTGCTAACGCAACAGAAGATTGAGTAGCTTGCGGCAACGTATTTTGCTCTTTTTTGATTTGACTAACTGCTGTTTTTAATGTTTCAATATACCAAGTAGAGCGGATTGCATGTTTCCCAATTGTAAGGGAGATGGCAGTTCGCTCCTATGGAAAGGCTTAAAAATTGAATATTGAAGAAATGCGCCATAGTGCGGCGCATGTTATGGCAGCGGCAGTATGCGAATTGTTTCCCGATGTAAAGCTGGATATCGGACCCGCGACTGATGATGGTTTTTATTATGATTTTGATATGCCACATCGTCTGGTGCCCGACGACTTTGTCCGTATTGAAGCCAAGATGGCAGAACTGGTTAAGGCGAATCATCCCTTCGAGCGGTTTGATTTGGAGCGCTCAGAGGCGAAAGATTTGCTTGAGAAAGAGGGGCAGACTTACAAACTTGACAGACTTGGAGATATTCCGGAGGGAGAGATTATTTCTTTTTATCGTACCGGAAATTTCGTGGATTTGTGCAGAGGTCCGCATCTCTCCTCGTCGGGGGAACTGAAGGCATTCAAGATTACCTCGATCGCCGGTTCGTATTATAGGGGCGATGAGCGAAATGCCATGCTGCAGCGTCTTTACGGTATAGTTGCAGAAACGCAGGAAGAACTGGAAGCGATTTTGGAGCGTATTGAAGAGGCAAAGCGTCGGGATCACAGGCGGTTAGGTACGGAACTCGATCTGTACAGTATCTCGGACGAGATTGGTCCCGGGCTTGTTCTATGGCATCCCAAGGGAGCACGAGTGAGGGTTGCGATAGAAGATTTCTGGCGCAAGGAACATTTTAAGGCGGGATATGAGATGGTGTTTTCTCCCCATCTGGGCAGAGCGGCACTTTGGGAAACATCAGGGCACCTCGGCTTTTATAAAGAGAACATGTATTCTCCTATGGACATTGATGGGCAGGATTATTTTGTCAAGCCTATGAATTGCCCGTTCCATATAGAAATTTACAAAAGTCAGATGCGTTCATACAGGGAGCTTCCGTTGCGTTGGGCGGAGCTTGGAACCGTTTACAGATACGAGAAAAGCGGCGTTCTTCACGGGCTTTTGCGTGTGCGTGGTTTTACGCAGGATGATGCCCATATATTCTGCACTCCTGAAACGATAGTTGAGGAAATAAAGTACACTTTGGAATTCGCTCTCAGGGTTTTGCGTCGTTTCGGATTCAAGGAGATAGCTGCTTATCTCTCAACCCGTCCGGAGAAGGCGGTGGGAGAACAGGAGCGCTGGGAGCAGGCTACGGAGTCTCTTGAACTGGCTCTTAAATCTTGCGATATTCCATTTCAGCTTGATGAGGGCGGCGGCGCATTTTACGGACCTAAAATTGATCTTAAAATTAAAGATGCCATAGGCAGGGAGTGGCAACTGGGAACGATACAGTTTGACTTCAATGAGCCTGAGCGTTTTGATATTACGTATGTGGGCGCAGATGGCAAACAGCATCGTCCATATATGGTTCACAGGGCACTGCTAGGT
>JAAZFF010000429.1 GCA_012511845.1 Lentisphaerota bacterium | reverse complement strand
TATGGGCCAGGATACGTCTTGGCTCTCAAATCACGTCTGTCATGGCAATAGCAGACAGAATAGTGTATTCCAGAAAGAAAAAGACCCCGGAGCAGACCACCGCGCAAAATCTTCCGCAGATTTGGGCCTAAGGCAAAAGGTCTTGATTTTCAGATTGAGTATCCTACAAGCTGGTCAATGCGTGAAGGAAATAGACCTAACGTTATTCAGTTTTTCAGTAGCAACTACGGAAGAGGACCAGCTTATGCTTTGATCATGACAAGAGACATCGTAGAAGAGGCGCAGGGGAAATTAACAAGTAAAGAGATAGCTGCTTTCAAGACACTTGAAGGAAGTCAAAAACTTTCCTCAGAATTATTGTCGGACAGTAGTCTCAGGGAAATGGCGAATGGCATGGGTATGACCAATGTTTGTGCCATAACTACTAAAAGAATTGTATTGGATCGCTGGCCGGGAGCTATGCTTGAGTTTATAGGCGATCAGCAGCGTCTTGACATTACAATAACGATGTACAACCGAATGTATATTGCCATATACAAGAATTACATGGTTTTTTTACAATGCCAGATCGCAAAATTACCTGATGATACAGAAGATACACTGAAAAACAAGATCTCAAAGTTTGCTCCCCTTTTTCACCTGATGGCTAATAGCTTAGTGATACAAAGTCAATATTAACCATCATAAAATAAGCGACGGCATGGAACGCGTTCGTACGCCCTAACATTGAGTCTCTGCTACTGGTACCGGATGTCAGACAGTGGCGAGAGAGCAATCTTGTGTGCCGCCAAGAGGTTTGGCGCTCAAAAAGGATGAACAATATTTTTTTGTTTTTTGTGCGCCAATGCATCAACGTCGGGATAAATTAGAAAATTGTCAGGAGCACCATAACCCTCAAATGAAAACGCCTTGAATTAAACTCCAAAGCGTAAAATATTCATTGTTAAAAAATAATTCTATTTGATACAATTTTGTTGTTCGATGGAGGTGCTTATATGAATGGGACAAAAGATATAATTCAAGCTGCTGCCACATTGCCGGTGGAAGAACGGGCCGTTATAGTAGATCCTCTGCTTCGCACCCTCAATCCACCTAACGTTGAAATTGATAGGGTATGGGTACGAATTGCCGAACACAGACTTGCAGATTTGCACTCTTGTCGGGTTCAGCCTGTTCCTGGAGAACAGGTTTTTGCCAAGATTAAGAAACGTTTCGTGCGATAAAATGGTCATTTCATCCGGATGCCGAGATGGAATTTATTGAAGCAATTGATTACTACGAAGGATGCGAATCAGGTCTTGGCGAGGACTTTGCGGTTGAAGTTTATACAACGAGTCAAAACATCCTTGCCCATCCCAAAGCATGGCCAGCGTTGAGTGGTGATACCCGTCGCTGTCTGGTCAACAGATTCCCTTATGGTGTGCACTACAGCACTGAACCCGATGGTATATTTCTCCTCGCAGTAATGCATCTCCAGCGGAATCCAGATTACTGGAAGCACAGAACATAAACACTGTCCGGTGTCCGGCAAGCCGGGCTCAAGAATTGCTAAAATCGAAAATTTGACCTGCAAACACGAAAAATGATATATTCACACCGTGAATTTTAATAAATTAAAAAAATCAAAGCTATTTATTTTAATTGCTATCGTTCTTTTTTTAATCATCGTTCCCTTTCTGATATGGGGTAACGATATAACCGATTGGTTCATGTCACAATACTGGTTCGAAAAAAACTCCAAACTTGCATCTGCCGACCGGGGAATTGCTGCGATTGTAATGTTTGGACTTCTCGCCTCCGATATTGTGCTGCCGATTCCATCAAGTCTGGTAAGCACATGCTGTGGGCTGTTTCTTGGTTTTTTCGACGGTTTTATCATTTCCTTTCTCGGGATGACAGTCAGTGCTGTTCTCGGCTACCTGATCGGGCGCTTTTTTTCCGGTTATGCAAAGCGGCTTGTGGGCGAGCGGGAAATGCTTTCGCTGGGTCGCTTCCAGAAACAGAATCGCTTTTGGTGGATACTGATGTTACGACCCGTTCCCGTACTTGCCGAGGCATCTGTTTTACTTGGCGGGATAGGTCGGATGTCGTTTAAGCAGGTGGCACTCGAATTTACGATAGGCAACATCGCCGTCAGTGCCGTTTACGCCGCAATAGGAGCATTCATCGGAAAATCCGAATCAATACTCTATGCTTTTGCCGCTACTCTCATTATTTCAGCCCTTTCCATGCTCATCGCCCGGAAAGAGCTCAACAGATAACCCATACCCGAATTACTGATTTCTCGGCTTCAGCTGAGGGAAGAGAATTACGTCACGTATGGCATCAGCACCAGTCAGCATCATCACAAAACGATCAATTCCCAATCCCATCCCGCCTGCCGGGGGCATGCCGCATTCGAGTGCAGTAATAAAATCTTCATCAATCTTTTCAATTTCATCGCCCGCCTGATTTGCAAATGCATCACGCTGTGCTATCGGATCATTTTGCTCTGTGTAAGCAGGACATAACTCTTTTCCGCCCACCACAAACTCAAACACGTCCGCCAGCTCCGGATCGTCCACGCATGTTTTCGCAAGCGGAATGAACTGCCTGGGAATTCGTATAACGAAAGTCGGCTGTATGAGTGTTCGCTCTATGAGTTTATCATATATCTCACGGGTAATAAGCAGATGGTCCCATTCGGGATCACATTCAACACCAGCTTTTTCTGCCGCTGCGCGTGCCTCGTCAACGCTTAAATCAAACCAGTTATCTCCCATACGACCTCGAAGCAGATCGTAATACGACACCTCTTTGTAGGGAGGCGTAAAATCTATCTCATTTCCCTCATACGTTACAATTTTGGTACCGAGCACAGAATCGCAAACGTGTGCAATCATCCCCTCGAGGATGTTTTTCATGGAGATTCGATCACCATAAGCCTCATAAAGCTCAAGGACAGTAAATTCCGGATTATGGGTTCTGTCTAGTCCCTCATTGCGGAAATTTCGGTTCATCTCAAAAACTTTGTCAAAACCACCAACGAGAAGACGCTTCAAATATAATTCCGGAGCTATGCGCATATACATCGTGCAATTCAAGGCATTGTAGTGCGTCATAAAAGGGCGCGCAGCCGCACCGCCGGGCTGAGGCTGAAGCATAGGAGTCTCCACCTCCACATAGCCCTTCGACTCTAGATAACTGCGTATCTCCCGCATAATCGCAATCCGTTTATTGAAGCGGTCGCGTGATTCTTCGTTTGAAATCAAGTCGAAATAGCGCTGGCGATAGCGATCTTCAGTATCCTGCAATCCATGATATTTCTCCGGGGGCTGAAGGAGCGCTTTCGACAAGAGTGTCCACTCATCAACACGAATGCTCATCTCGCCGGTCCGCGTAATAAACATTTCGCCCTCAACGCCGATATGATCCCCAAGATCCAGGAGTTTATATGCCGCAAAAACATCATCACCCAGCTGTTTTTTATTAACAAAGAGCTGTATTCGTCCGGTTCCATCACGCAAATCTGCAAAAATTGTTTTTCCCATATCGCGCGAAGTCATTATACGACCTGCTGCACGAACCTTGAGACCTTCCTCATATTTCTCCCGGATGCCCTTAATGTTGTCTGATCGTGAAAAAGCTGTTCCGAATGGTGCATAACCTGCTTTTTCAAGAGCTTGCATGTTCGCAATGCGTCGCTCCCTGTATTCGTTTGTGTTGCCCGGTGAAGATTCTGTGCTGTTATTTTCTTTTGACATTGCTTATTCGTTTCTTTATCAAGATTTAATGCTTATATCCTGACGCATTATAGTAGATCACACTGGCCTCCGCCGCAAGCAACAGTTTCCGTTAAAGTGGTATTATCACTTTTTTCAACCATCATCGTATAATCTACAGGCATGGTCGTCCGGTTGATATCATCCCAAAGCTTGCAATTATTTATACGTTTAAGGCAACGCGTCATCTTCAGCAGGTCATTTTCAAAATAATTTAAGCAAAATTTTTTTGCCCGTTCAATCCAGTTGTACTTTGAAACACGCTCATCGAGCATTGCCTGGGCAACTTTACTACTCGTTCCAGCCGGTATTTCGGGAGCAGTGCTGAAATCCGTAGGAACACGACCAAGCAGGGCATCGCATGCCGCCCACAGATTATTGTCAAACGCGGATAATGCTTCTTCAATAATTCCCGACGCATACATTGCGCCATCACCATAATATTCTATAAGTTCAGCCGCTGTTGGTACCGAGCAAAATGGTGCCTGCGGATAATCGAGATCACCTCCCTCAGGCAGTAATGAAATTCCGGCAAACGAATCACAATTATCATAAATATAATCCTCTACAAGCTTCCACTCGTTATCACGTACATTTATAGTATTCGATACATTATGGCTCAGCCACGGCTTGGCACATCGTTCCTTGCGTTTTCCTGCGTCTATCCAGTTCTTCTTCGTAGTTTTAACGTATTCAAGAAGCTGAACAGCCGTTATATCGTTTTTTGTTACGGCGCCCTCCCCCGCCTCAATACAGAAAATAAGCGATACGTCAGTTCCGTTTGGGTTCCATACCGACTTCTCAACCGAAAGTGGATTTTGAGCCCGATAAAATTCAACAAGCAACTCATCTTCATTTGCCTGAGCCCTGCGGAAATACCTTCGTGCGTGATGCGGATGTATTCCCGAACTTGTACCCAAAATGCACGATGTCGAACCGGCAGGCTTGACGCACGTGGTCCTGGCACTGGGATTAATCCCTATACGCTTTGCAACTGCCTCATTCGTTTCTAAAATCACCTGCGCCGCCTGACGCTGTAATTCAGGATCAAATGCTATCGAAGGACGCTCCATCATGCCCGTCATGGAAACTCCAAGAAGTGCTTCCCGCCTCGCAATAGCAGTACTTACCGGACCCAAATACTCAAAATCAGTGTAATCAGCCTGAAGAGTACCAAGAATGGCAGCAATACGTGCCGAATTCATAAATTTTTCCGCTGTATCAACCTTGCCCATGTTGATCTCGCAAAGATTGCAAAACGCAAAACCGCTCTGCCCATCTATTTGAGGATACAGTCCAATCTCCACACACGGATTGAATGTGGCTTCAAGATCGTCCGTCCAGACAAAACCCGGCTCCCCATACTCCTTCACTGATTTCATCAGCTTCGAAAAAGTCTCTTTTGAAGTTGAATTTCGCAGCAACATCGCAGAGTTTTTGGCACGGGCACGTTGCGGATTCTCAACAAACCAATAGCCCGTCTTCGCCTTCACCATCAATTCATCATCAGGCGAAAACAAACATATGCAGGCACTCCTGCGCACACCCCCCGAAAGAACGGCATCGGAAGCATGCATTATAATGTCGTATGCATCTATTGAGCGTAAAAATACTGAATCCTGCTCGCCGACCTGCCTGTCCAGAAGCTCCCTTATTATATCGATACTTCTGTGAAGCGGATCCGGACCCGGTGCACGCCCCATGCCTGATGAAATAGGCGACCCCTTTGGACGTATCGCACTGTAATCAAATTTTACTATCTTGCCGGCGTACTCCGGAAACGGCTGATTCTCCACAAAATACGAAGAAAGTAAAACCCCCAGAGAGTCAGCCCACCCCTCTATCGTATCGGGAACGTGGTATATCATCTCAGCCCCGCGCGGTTTTGAAATGGCAGGTAATTTAGCAATATGATGGGTCTGTACAGAAAACCCTACGCCTGAGCCACACAGCAGAAGCCATAGCGCTTCCTGAAAGAAACGGGGACGATCGCAATAAGACGTTGTACAGTTGTACATGCGAGCATTTTTACGAAGAATTGGATCTCCTCCGAACTGCATGGCACGCTGGCTTCCCAAAACGAGACGGTTATGCATACCGGCACGGGCCTCTTCCAAAAGATCCTCAACATCAATCCCCTTTGCCTGAAAATGACGTCGATGCATGTCTATTACACGATCTATTGCCTCTTCAAATGTTTCACGTCTTGATTTTTCTGGAATATATCGACTGTATTTGGAAGTAAAAACATAATCTTGAAGTGCCTGAATGCTCATTTTAAAAAATAAAAATCGTTGTTGTATATTAAACTGTTAACAAAAAATTATCTCGGCAAACCTGTTTTGCCGTCTATATGGCATTTTACGACGTAGTGCCATCAAGTCGCTGTTTTAAAGAGACAACACTATATATAGCGTATTCAGGCTAAATAGTCTAATCAAATTACTCGGAATTTTCCATCCGAGGTTAAGCAGACTGCCTAACTATCGCTGTTGCAAATGCATACATCAAAACAGCTCGAGCAAAAAAGATGCTGCCGGCAAAGCATCCACTTTCACTCAGACAGAAATGTATCCTGACGGGTGAGAGCGGTGCCACTCCCAGGCTGATTTAATTATCTCAAATGGCTCCGTATACTCCGCTTTCCAGCCCAAAGATGCGAACGCTCTGGACGGATCGGAAACCAGAATATCGGGATCTCCGGGGCGGCGCGGGCAGATGCTTGAAGGGATGCTGTGACCTGTCACTTTTCGCGCAGACTCAACAATTTCCTTAACGGAAAAACCTTTGCCCGTACCGAGATTCAATGCTCCTGTAAAATCAGACTCAACTGCCAGCAAATGGGCACGTGCAAGATCAGACACGTGTATATAGTCGCGCACACACGTACCGTCTTCCGTATTATAATCGTCTCCGAAAATCTTTACACCGTCACTCTGACCAAGAGCAACCTTCAGAACATTCGGTATCAGGTGTGTCTCTATTGCGTGATCTTCTCCAAGATCACCCTCAGCCCCGCATGCGTTAAAGTACCGCAATATTACAGGACTAAAGCCGTAAATTTCAGCGTACCACTTCAAAACATTTTCAAAGCCCAGCTTCGATTGTCCATACGGATTAGTCGGTTTCTGGAGTGTATCCTCTGTAATCGGCATAGTATCAGGTTGACCATACGTGGCACACGTTGACGAAAAAACAATACGCTTCACGCCGTATTCCTTCATCGCCTCAACAAGATTTAAACCGCCACATGTATTGTTCCTGAAATACTTCCCCGGATCAGAGTAAGACTCCCCCACCAGTGCAAAAGCGGCAAAATGCATTACAGCATCAGGTTTTGCAGACCGTACAGCAGACAAAATATCCCCGTATTCACGGAGATCACCCTAAATAAACTCCGCACGCCTGTCAATTGCAGCCCTGTGGCAGACCTCAAGATAGACGAAGACAGCAACACTGTGCGCAGCATCAAGTAAATGTTTAGACGCTATGCTGCCGATATAGCCGGCACCGCCTGTTACCAGAACCTTCATTCTTTTCCTTTTTCCATACCGGCAATTTTCGCCTTCAGCTCTTTAATTTCACTTTTAAGCAACTCAACAGTTTTAGGCATATGGAACTGCCTGAGCGCTTCTCTTCGTTCTACTGCAGGTGTTCCAAGGTAAATGCCTTTTGCCGCCAAATCACGGTGCACACCCGCTTTCGCCAGAATCTCAACATTGTCACCGATGTCGAGATGTCCGGCAATCCCAACCTGCCCCCAAATCATTACTCCGTTCCCTATCCGGGTACTTCCGGAAATACCTACTTGTGAAACTATACCGCAATACTCCCCTATCTGGACGTTATGCCCTATCTGAACGAGATTATCGATCTTCGTCATGCGACCGATTCTGGTAACACCGAACCTGGCACGATCAATCGTGGTATTCGCGCCGATCTCCACGTCATCACAAAGTTCAACAATACCCGCCTGGGCAATTTTCTCCACCTTTACCGAACCGTCATCCTGAACCTCTGTAGTATAGCCGTAACCATCACTGCCGATAACGGCACCACTGTAAATTATAACGCGCTTGCCAAGCTTGCAGCGCTCCCGCACAACACTTTGCGGGTATAAACGTGTATCCTCACCAACAGTGCAGTACTCGCCTATAGTCACATGGGCCTCAATGATACATCGATCTCCAATCTCCGTACCTCGACCTATAACACTATAAGGACCTATGTGTACATCAGTGCCGATCTTTACATGTCCGCCGATAACGGCAGTGGGATGAATTCCAGGCTTGCGCTCAATTTCCGGAGGGGTAAAATACGGTGCCACAAGTGCGAAAGCCCTGTCAGGGGACTTTACACGGACAATCGCCGCAGATACCCCGGCACAGTCCTGTTC
>JAAZFF010000428.1 GCA_012511845.1 Lentisphaerota bacterium | reverse complement strand
GTGAAAAATGCCTTGAAGGCTATACGGGCAGATCCGGCATTTTTGAATTTATGGAGTGCGATGCCGCTGTTGTAGAGGCAATACATTCCGGGCATCTCTCTGCGGAAGAACTGCGTTCGGCTGCCTTGCGAGGGGGCACGTTCCATGCCATGGAAAAAGATGCAGGCAAAAAACTTGCTTCAGGTGTTACTTCTCCGGCTGAGATTGTTTCTGCAATGGGGGTTTTCAATTCGAAGGAGCCGAGTCAAGCAACAGGATTCGATTCATGAAAAGTAGAAATAAAGCAGGGAGCATTCTGATTACGGGAGCCACGAGCGGGATCGGGGAAGCACTTGCGCTGGAATACGCAAAAAGGGGAGTCGAAAAGATTTTTATTTGCGGGCGTGATCAGGGGCGTCTTGATTCGGTTATGAGCAGATGCCGTGAGCTGGGATCTGATGTTTATGGCTCCATCGTTGATGTTCGAGACGCTGATAAAATGGAAAAATGGATAAGAGAATGTGATGCAGTATCTCCTCTTGAACTCATTATTGCCAATGCCGGTGTAGGATCAGGTGGAGATGAAACAGAGGAAAGCATAAGAAATACTTTTGAAATAAACGTTAATGGTGTCATAAACACTGTGTTGCCGGCGATTGAGATATTCCTTAAAAATGATACTTCAAACTGTTCCCGAAAAAGAAAACAGATCGTGATCAATTCGTCTCTTACAGGGTATCATGGTCTGCCCACTTGCCCTGCGTACAGTGCAAGCAAAGCTTGTGTCAAGGCATGGGGGGCAGCGCTCAGGGGAAAGTACAGAAATAAAAATATTATGATAAACACAATATGTCCCGGCTTCGTCAGGTCCAGATTGACCGACAAGAACGAGTTCAGGATGCCATTCTTCATGGAAGCTGATAAAGCAGCACGAATAATCATCTCGAGACTTGAGCGTAATATCGGTTTGATAACATTTCCAACTCCCATGCGATTTGTTACATGGCTTGTCGCCTGTCTGCCGGACTTTATTTCAGAACGGATTTATCGGATTATAAATGTGGAACTTTAAAACTTTAGTATCAAAGGAAAAATAAAATGAAGAAAAAATCAGCACTTGTCTTGAATGAAAGTTCAGCCGGGCGAATCTATGGCAGCCGAGAAATGGAAGAGATACGCGAGCTGACTGATTTGCTGGATGGAGTGGTTACGCAAGATGTCCTTGAGTCGGAACCTATGATTCTGCATGATGTGGAACTTATTTTTTCCGGATGGGGTGCTCCTGTCTTTGATGACGTGCTTTTGAAACGCATACCAAAACTTGAAGCCGTGTTTTATGGTGCAGGTTCAATTCGCGGGATCGTGACTCCTGAGTTTTGGGACTCCGGCATCACCATAACGAGTAGCTGGGCTGCTAATGCTGTTCCTGTTACAGAGTTTGTTGTGGCTCAAATAACTCTTTCCTTGAAGAAGTTTTGGCAAAGCTCATGGATTAAGTCACGGGCAAGCTGGGCTAGCCATCCCGATACCAGTGGAATGTATGATACAAAAATAGGTTTGATTTCTCTTGGCATGATCGGGCGGATGGTGGCAGAACGTTTGAAATCATATGATGTGGAGGTGCTAGCCTATGATCCGTTTGTAAATCAGGAAACAGCGGATAAGCGTGGACTTGGGGTAAGGATGGTTTCGCTTGTTGAGTTGTTTAGTGAATGTGATGTGGTATCCCTGCATACTCCGAATTTGCCAACCACCAAAAATATGATAACCGGGGATCTTATTTTGTCAATTAAACAGAGTGCTACATTTATAAATACTGCACGTGGTGCAGTTGTAGATGAAACCGGGTTGATTTCGGCTTTGGCAGAGCGTCCGGATATCTTCGCACTTCTGGATGTTACTGATCCGGAGCCGCCTCTGGACGGTTCTGCTCTTTATGAATTGCCAAATGTAATTTTATCACCGCACATTGCCGGTTCACAGGGACCGGAATGCAGAAGAATGGGGCGTTATACGATCGACCAGTGTCGTAAATATTTGGCTGGGGAAGATCTGGACTGGAAGATAAGTCAAACCATGTCGGAGACAATGGCTTGATATTTTGATTATAAAGTACCAGAAACAGTTTCTCAGAATTGAGAAGCAAGAAGTGAAACTTTTGCCTGGCGGAGCAACCTTGTTTGAGCAGATTCGCATTATGGGTTTAAAACTGAACTTTATCAGTGTTTTAAAGAGGTTCTTAAAAGATTTCCGCACTGGCACATAATTTGCTATAATCCTACGTGACAATGAATATGACGTACTCGAAAAAAGGAGCCGCTTCATCAGCTTCATATCAGGAAAGGCGCCCTGTAGTTGATGTTGTTGGTATGGAAATAGGTTCGGACAATGAACAAGGAACGCCTGCTGTTAGAATGCGCATGAAGTTTGGCGTTCCTAAAATATCGGCAGCAGGGTTTCTTGATTTAGATTCCAGTATTCCGGATACCTTCTCTGAAGAGACGGCTTCGCAGCGTTGGATTTTACCAAAGCCCTTTTGTGCCCCGGATGCCGCCATGGTAGTCTCATCTTCCGATACGATAATGCGTCAGGCAGTGTCTGTCGACGATGCCTTGTCAGATCGCGATAAAGACTTTTATAGAACACGCATGTACAAGGCTAATGGCGAGGATATTTCTTTCGTTGCAGCGATTCCTGAACAGTTGGCAGCATGGATTGCGAACTTGCTTCCTGAAGGAAGACGCCCGACAACTTGCTCAATTCAACTGAGGGAGCTTGCAAAAATGAACGCATTTCTTGCCTCTGACACCTTTTCCAGAACGAACGGCACGGCAATGTTGATGGATGTTGGAGCATATTCTACTACACTCGTAATTTTCAAGGATTTCATACCGATCTTGTATCGTGAACATTCGATAGGCAATGAAAATGTTATTGAGGCTGTAAGCGACGGTATGAACCTTGATCGCCCTACAGTGTTCAAGCTTCTTAATGAAACGCTTGTTGATCCCACTTCCATGCTCGATCCTGTTTTGACTCCACTCTTCAGACAAGCTGAATTATCGACTGATTATGCTGCAAGAAAAAGTGGAGGTTTTATCGAGCATTTTTTTGTCACCGGACTCGATACCGGAGAACGCTTTTGGGTTCAGTTATTCAGGGAGAAAACAGGAGGAGAAATCAAACCCTGCAAACCGATTTTAGATTATCGCAGGTCCGAAAATGCCCTGTTGCCCGAGGGCTTCGATAAAATGGCAACTGCTTTTGAAGCTGCCCTTGGAGCTGCAGTTACAGTTTTGGAGAGCACATGAGCAGAACAATCCATATAAATCTTTTGAACGATTCAGAGCGTAAAGGCAGTAATCCTGTCCGTTTCAGAATTATAATACCGACACTTTTTACACTAACTTTAATAGTACTTGTTTTTAGTTTCCTTGCAATAAAATTAACAGTTCGCCATAGGCTTAAAACCGTTGCTGAATTGGAAAATAAGTCTGAGAGCCTGCTGGAAGGAAATAAAAAATTCGAAGAAACAACAGCACGCAAAGCTCAAATAGAAACTGAGCTTAAGCAACTGAAAAGCTATTTGGCAGCAAGAAAATTGTTTAGTTCCTGTCTGGCACATCTCCCTGAAATCGTTCCGGAGAATATTCAGTTTACAAGCATGGAGATACCACCTCCAATCAGGAATATTGTTGTCACCAAAAGAAGGAGGAGAAGCGTGGCTCCAAAGGAGATAGAAGAGGGTGTTACTCTAAGAATAGGAGGGGTTGTTGTTTCTACTAATACAGCTGATTCTTCAGATGCATCTCTTTCTGTTGAAACTTTGCGTAGAGCGCTTAAAACAGATGTTTTTACAAATTTTGTCAAACAGGCTGAAATCCATAGAGGTTCTTTCAGGCTTTTGCCGAGCAAGGATACCGCATTACATGCTGAAAAATCAGAGCGTCAGTTCATATTTGAGATAAATTGCACGTGTACTGGAAGGATGTTTAAATGAGCAGGTC
>JAAZFF010000427.1 GCA_012511845.1 Lentisphaerota bacterium | reverse complement strand
GGCATAAAGGCTCTTTCCGGAGTTGAGCTCAGTGTTGAGGCGCAGAATAAAACAGTTCACATGCTGGCGTACGGAATAGATACGGAAAACAAGTCGCTGAACGAAGCACTTGAATATGTGCGTGACGGACGCAGCAGGAGAAATGCCTCCATATTGTCTAAGCTTAGTGTGGCGGGATGCCACATTTCGATGGGTGAAGTAATGCATTTTGCAGGGCCCGATGGAGTGGTCGGACGTCCGCACATTGCCCGTGCCCTTGTGAAAAAAGGGTATGCGAGCAGTGTTAGGGATGCGTTTACAAAATATCTGGGCAGGGGCGCTGCGGCTTATTCGGAAAGAATGCGTCTTGAACCTTCGGAAGCAATCCGGCTGATACACGAAGCCGGCGGCATTTCAGTACTTGCCCATCCCGGCCTTTGCGGGCTCGGCTTTAAGGAATTGGGTGATTTTGTCGGGGAACTTGCAGAATTCGGGCTTGATGGGATTGAAGCATATTACCCGGGGCACGACAGTACACAGGTGGAGCAATACCTGGGTTATGCGGAGAGGTTCGGTCTGGTTGTTACGGGTGGTACGGATTTTCATGGTGAGATGCGGCCGCATGTACAGATCGGGGCTGGTCATGGCACATTAAATGTGAAAGATGAATTGTTTGATGCAATTCTTGCCCGGCAAGCCGAAGGCACGGCCCGCCGTGCCAGTGATCAGTGGGCAGTGGGCAGGGCCCGGCAAGCCGGGCAGTGAGCAGTGGGCAGTGGGCAGTGGGTAGTTTTCTTGGGCGGCGCAGTTGCTGAGCAGGTAGGGACGGCTCTCCGCAGCTGTCCGCAGTTGCTGAGCCCTGGGAGCCCTGAGCGCCTGCTCGGGTTTGTGTGGGCAGGGAAGGGCGACGCTCTTCCGGCTTCGAATCCTACGCCGGGACAAGCCGAGCGCGCCGTTGCTGTGCCTGGGGGGGGGTTATGTGGGTGGTTGCGATTCGCGGGGACGCTCACCCTCCATTACGTAAGGATTCGCATAGCCAAACTGGAGGGCGAATGTCCTCATGAGCCGTGGTTGCTTGGCGACCTCAATAAGGTCAATGCGGTTAATAGGGTCAGCCATCCTCCCGAGCAGGCGCTCGGGGCTCCCAGGCGGGCACGGCGCCGCATGAGAAAACTGCCCACTGCACACTGCCCCGGCCTCGCCGGGGCAAATTCCATACTGTACGTAAACTACCCTTATATGATAAAGTAAATGCATTGAAAGCAGGATAAGGAAATGCCGGTATACAGATACGAAGTTAAAGAAGGTGTGGCAGGGTGCAGACATTGCCAAAACGGATTCGAGGTAACGCAGTCGATGCGTGATGACCCCCTTGCCTCTTGTCCGGAATGCGGAGCCCGCATAGTAAAAACACCTGTCGCTGCACAAATAGGCAGGTCACAGTCAAAGCTTGACGACCGCGCCAAAGAAGCAGGATTTACCAAATTAAAGCGCCTCGGCAAGGGCGAATACGAAAAAGAATATTGAACAGATAACAGAAGGAAAAGGAATGAAGGGAATAGTTCTCGCCGGAGGTTCCGGAACACGTTTGTATCCGATAACGAAAGCTATAAGCAAACAGATGCTGCCGGTGTACGATAAGCCCATGATCTACTATCCCATATCTGTTTTAATGCTCGCCGGGATACGTGATATACTTATTATCAGCACTCCGACCGACCTGCCCATGTTCCGCAATCTGCTGGGAGACGGGTCTTCTTTCGGAGTAAAGTTTTCTTACGCCGAGCAGCCGAAGCCGGAAGGACTTGCACAGGCTTTCCTTATAGGAGCTGATTTTATTGCCGGCGAACCGGTAGCGCTCGTGTTGGGCGACAACGTATTCTTCGGGCAGGGTCTGCGCGAAACGGTCAAAAATGCAGCACGCACAATGGAGGGTGCCTGCGTATTCGGATATCGCGTCAGCGACCCGGAACGCTACGGAGTTGTGGAGTTCGACTCACAGATGAAGGCCGTCGGGCTTGAAGAGAAGCCGGCAGAGCCGAAATCTTCCTATGCCGTTCCCGGACTTTATTTTTACGATGACAAGGTTGTTGAGTACGCAAGCGCTCTCAAGCCTTCCGCACGCGGCGAACTTGAAATAACCGACCTGAACATCGTATACATGAATAAAGGACTGCTCAAAGTAGAAGTGATGGGGCGCGGCATTGCCTGGCTCGATACGGGCACGTACGGCTCATTGCTCGAAGCTGCCAATTTTGTTGAGACCATTCAGAACAGGCAGGGTCTGAAAATAGCATGTCTTGAAGAAATCGCTTATCGCAGCGGTTTCATAGATAAAGAAAAGCTGCATGAACTCGGCTCTGCCATGAGCAATAACGAATATGGACGATACCTGCTTCAATTGACGAAAGAAAGTGTTTTCGACAGCAATATGGGGTACTGAAAATGATTTTCGAAACGTGCGAACTTGAAGGCATCATAATATGTCGTCCGAAAGTTTTCAAAGACAACAGAGGCTACATCAAGGAAGTAAGCCGGCGCAATGTTTACGCTGCCAATGGCATTGATCGTGATTTCGTTCAGGTAAACATGTCGTTCTCAAAACACGGTGTGCTCAGGGGTTTGCACTACCAGCTCAAGTATCCGCAGGCGAAGCTCATTTCCGTAGCGTACGGGAAGATTTACGATGTGGTTGTGGACTGCCGGCGCAGCTCAAAAACTTTCGGCAGAAGCTTGGGAATAGAGCTGACTGCTGACGGCGGGGAAGAGCTTTTCGTTCCTGAAGGGTTCGCTCATGGCTTCTACGTACGGAGCGAATGTGCTTCAGTTGTTTACCAGTGTAACGATTACTATCAGCCGGGAGATGAATTCGGGCTGAACTGGGCTTCACCTGAATTGGCAATAAACTGGGGAACAACAGACCCCATAATGTCGGAAAAAGATTTGGCTTTGCCCCGGTTTGCTGATATAAAAGAGTCGGAACTACCTGAGTAATTTGAATACAAAGCAAAAAAACGCACTTAAACTGATTTTTACGACGCTTCTTCTCGTCCTGCTTTACCGCAGGATGGACTGGATGCGTTTTGCTTCGATACTCCGCGGCATTAGACCGGTACCGCTCCTGGGATTCTATTTTATTTGCATTTTAAACATGTGGATGAGCTCGCTTCGCTGGCGAATGCTGCTGCAGGCTGATGATCTGCACATATCCACATCGAAGCTTTTCACGAGTCACTGGATAGCATCGTTTTTCAACTTCTGTATGCCGTCGAATATTGGCGGTGATGTGTACAGGGT
>JAAZFF010000426.1 GCA_012511845.1 Lentisphaerota bacterium | reverse complement strand
GGGGGTGGTGTACCTAAATTTCATCAAACCAGGCGATTTTAGCAAAAACCGAGGCTAAATCGAAAAAAAATGGAGTTTTTACACCCACCAGTCTTGGCGCTCAACCTTCATGCAACATTCGGGCTAACAAGTAAAAAAAATATGAGAAATCGGGAACTAATCATGCCGAAGCGATGTCGCCGTGTGCCGTCGCAGTTCAGTTAGGTGGATCAGCGTCTGGTCCGTGATGGTTATTTTGAACGTTTGGATGTTTATTCCCTTGCGCTTTACCTGTTTTTGCTCACAGTAAGCAATGCGGATGGGCTGAGTTGGTATTGCGAGGAGCGTCTTTGCCGGGAGCTGGGCTGTGAATTGAGTCTTCTGCGTTCGGCACACTCTGAGCTTTGTTCGGCAGGATTGATTGCCTGGAAGCGTCCACTTTATCAGGTGCTTGGTCTTGAGCCGTTATCTGAAGTTGCTTCGGAAGCTATTTCCAGAAACATAAAACCTTCAGGGGCATGTCGTAACGCTGGACCCGTTTCTATTGGTGAAGTTTTAAGGGGTATGGTTGCTACAGAAGGAGGAGCACAATGATCAGTTACTCTCAGTGGCACAGCATACGTCAGGCGGCGAAAGATGAGCATCTTGATGCTCTTGAGAGGGTTGGTATAACAACGATGGAGAGCCATTATTTTTATATGAACGAACATGGTTTTTCCGGTTATCCTTCATACCTCTGGTCGCATCATGGTCCGAGTGCGGGCACCATGGCTCTGCGTACACGTTATGGTTTGCTGCAAGGAAAAGTGCCGTACGAAACTCTTAAATTCGGTCCGACTGGGGAGCGCATTTTTTATGGGGCACGTTACGATGTGAACGGTACCAATTTTATAATGTTCCGCAATCTGGGTCAGAGAGAGCTTCCGATGAGAGTTGCAGTTTCCGGAAATCCGGAGCTGGAGCTGTTTGATTGTTTCGGCAACATGTATACGGAAACTGCAGTTGACGGGGAGGCAGTATTGCAGACGAGTACGTTGGCGGCATACATCCGCCTTAAGGCAGGTCAGAGCGTTGATATGATTCCTCTTGATATGGGAGCAAATCTTGCAACGACTGCCAACTTTTCATATTCAACCAATTTTACGGGTAATCTTGAACAGCTGAATAATGATATTTTTGAAACTATTCATCCTTCAAACCCGCACCCGTCAATCTGGTGGGGTGCGAAGTCACCCGAGAAAAGTGAAACGCTTGAAATTACACTTTCCGAACTTTCAAATATCAGGGGGATCAGCCTTTTTGGAACGCGTGCTGACAACTCCTTCAGTGCATTGTTGGACTTTGATATTTTGTTTTGGGATGGTACGGATTGGGCGTTGGCAGAAGAAGTGCGCAGCACGATGCCGGTCAGTGATCGTGTCAGAATGTCTGATCACACTGCTCAGACATGGTATCTGGGTGAGAATCTTTGGTTGATTCCTTTGCCGGATATACGCACGGATCGACTGAGAGTTGTGGCACATCGTACGACATACGGTTTTTGTCCGGATGAAATCGGTGTTGAGGCTCAAATTAATTCGTGGGGTTCACCGAATGATCAGCGCTGGCATATCAGAGAAGTGCAGATACATGGTGAGACAGCAACTTATGTGGACAATGCCGAGGGTGCGCAACATCGGTAGCGGAAACGGTGGTGTAACATATTGTCTGTAATTTCATTTCAAGGACAACTATTTGTTCATGTGCCTTGGGTCCCGTGGAACCCGCAGGGTTTTACGGGCAGGCATCATGAACGCCCCCCGCGGGGGGCGTCGCAAAATTTGCCTTGAAAATAAGCGGGTCATGCCTGAACCTTATTGTTTTTCACACAACAAACAAAAGAAAGGAAAAAGACATGACCCACGAGAT
>JAAZFF010000425.1 GCA_012511845.1 Lentisphaerota bacterium | reverse complement strand
TTCCCCAACTGATAAGAATTATCAGAGGTAACGCACTGTTCCCTGCTGCCCCTTCACGCAAATGCCAGTACCATGCCGCAGTCATGAAAACATTGCCCGCAACCATCATCAATAATGTTATTGTAATCTTCATGCATTGTCCTCACGATCAAGTATTTTTTTCATCACTGTTTCTGCGACTTTTTCAGGGGAAACAGATTTCAATGCTGCAGCCGCCTTCCTGCTGCTTCGGCTTATATCCCGGGAAACGTGTACACTTTCTGCTCTGACAACAGCGGCACCCCTACCAATCGGACCTGTCTTTGACGGATCCGTAATCCCGTACACTGCAACAACAGGGACACCTGCCGCCGAGGCAAGATGCATCCCGCCGCTATCATTGCAAAGTACGAGGTGGCAGTGTCCTAACACTGCCGCAAACTCCCGCAGATCAGTCTTTCCGGCAAGATTAACTGCCCTGTCACCAATCCCGCACGCCACGCTTTCACATAATTCTCTCTCGTTTTTTGAACCGAGGACAATAAAACGAAGACGGTCATTCATTTCCAAAAGCAGAGATGCTGTCTCCATAAAATATGGCCAGCGTTTTGAATCGCCACGCGCCGCCCCGGGAATGAGTCCTATAATAAAATAGTCATCTCCAAATTCCAAATCTTTCGAAATAGAAGAAGCCGGCGGAGTGAAACCTGTTTCAACAAGCTCTCCGCCCGTCTCGTCACACAATAGCTTCAGATATTCAAATTTTTGATGAAAAGAAACTTTTTTATCTGAAAAAGGCTTCACAGCATCCGTTAAAAGAAGACGTCGACCGTGTCGGGAGAATCCGCGCCGTTCAGGGATTCCGGCAAGAAACGGGATTAGTGCCGAACGGAAAGAGTTGGGCAGTATGATAGCACGTGGTATTTTCAGGGCACGCAGTGCGGCTGCGGTGCGGAAAGTACCTGAATTTCCAGGCGGCAGAACAACCACCTTATCTGCAGAGTCATGCATGCGCCAAAGCTCAGCTACCGAGGGCTTTGCAAGCATTGTTATATGCAGATCCGTGTTGCGACGCCGGAACTCCTTTACTGCCGGCATGGACATCACAGCATCTCCCAACCAATTGGGACTTATTATAAGAACTTTTTCCCTTTTTTTATCCATAAGGTCAAGCAGATTTGATTTTATTCTACTTTGCTAACTGGCAGGTAATTCCAAAGACATTCGCCAAATTTCATAGGACCATTTTTCAGGAATTTCAACCCCTATGCACCCGTCCTCATCAACGATATCACGAATTTCCACACCCTCATTGCACAACGGCTCAAGAGATACGCATGTACCGGGTTCCATATAAACCTGCACCCTGGCTTTGCTGCAAGCAGCGGCTTCACGTATAATTATCAACCATCCGCCGGACTCATTATCGAGAGAAATAAAACCGGATAAGGAAAACCCGTACGGTTCATCACCTGTTGGAAGTATGATGCCGGAATGAAGTTCATTCGATATTTTCTTGTAAATTGAGAGGAGCTCAGCTGCCCTGTTAAACGAATCTCCCCGTTGCAGACCGGTTCCTTCAAACCAGGCAAGAGGTTGACCCGCCAACGTGATCGCAAGAGCCGTGTCGAAAGGAACACGGGTTGGTGCAAGCACGTCTTCAGGTGAGTACATATCGGTATTTCTCATATTGTTCAGAAACTCAGCCTGAATTCGTTCCGGTGGAATATATTTCGACAACTGCCACAGGTTTCTGAATGTCCAGGAGGGATACCAGTTTCCCCAGTCAGTGTAGCGGTTCTCCAGAAATATATTTCCATATTCGTAGAAGTAATGATATCCAAACCGGCGACCTGCCGTTACATCGAGATTGAAAACAACTTTTCCCGAAGACACATTCTGAACTTTTTCAAGCATTTTCCTCAACCGCATCTCACCCAGCTTTGTTGCCACCGTAACGCCGTCGATCTTGAATACCGTTACCCCGTATTTCCTGTAAAGCGAAATAAGAACTTCGGCATCTGCCTCCCAGGACTCATAATCATTTGCGCTACTTGGATTAAACCACAGGCATATATCGATCCCGTTTTTACGACCGTGTTCTATAACGGGAGCCAAACCGTTAGGAAAGCGTTCCGGATGCGGTTCCCAAAAATCCGGTCTTCTTGCAAGATCAGGAAATTCACCGCCTTCAAATGCTGAATTATGTGAGAGCCCCTTCTGCCAGCCATCGTCGAGCTGGAAATGCGTAACGCCGAGTTCTTTTGCTACCTCTATCTCCAGCAACGCAAAGCTTTCGCGCAATCTTCCATCACGACCGCGATCACCCCATGTGTTCATTAGAACCATGTTGTCGCGCTCAGGAAGCATCACACGCAAACATTTCTGGTACGACCGCAACGCCTTCAAACGCTCTGCATCTGTATTACCTGCAACGCCGACTGCACAACCGTAACCACGTACCCAGCCTTCTATACTTTCTTCAGTAAAACCGCTGCCTGTTATTTCAGCGGCATCTCTTGCTACGGCAAAATCATGCCCGCACCAGTCAAGTTGAGCTGCACCGCATGGCGACTCCTTTACTACAAACAGGCTGGGAGAATCAGTTATAAAAGGATTAAGGAAAAGTATATTGCCGACAAGATTTGTTTTTTGCGTAAAAACAAAAATCGAATGTTCTTCCACGAGATTATTACAATGATCCGTGGCATCTCTGAATTCTGCGGAAACTGCCTTCCAGTGCACACCGTCTATAGGCACCTTATCCATTACAGAATAAGCTGAACTGGAAACAACCGCTTGCGAATCATCTTCAATTGAATCTTTAAAATCAGCATCTTCTCGCATGCGAGAAACAACTGTTTTTTTGAACCTTGCCCATAAGGTCATTTTTATAGCCGGAACTCCGGCAAATATTTTAAATGATCGACGTAAAGTTCCATTATTGAAATCTGTCTCAACAATTGCCTCGACATGTTCTTGAACCAGATTCGTGCCTGCGTGTCTGACAACATTGAAGGAAGAGTTCAGCGGTTTTTCATCAGTAAGGTTTGGAATGAACAAATCGGGTTCACGGGACTTCGACTTGACCGAAATCCCGCGAACCACGTCTTTGATTTCCTTCGTGATCAGTTGCCCGTCATTCCAGTTCCAGGTACGCCGAATCTGCGAATTGCCCAGAATAAGCGTATCTTCTCCGTCATTGCGCCTTATTGCAATGTACTCACTATCTATCTTCATCCACAATTAAAAAGCAAGTTGTACAGGCTGCAACAGACCACAAGGTACGAGATTTCGCTTACGCACTTCATAACGCTGCATTTCAAACGGTCCTGTCCAATCCGGCCACTTGACGCCCTTGATATAGAATGGTCCGCAAGTGTTGCGCCTGTGTCCGTAAACAGTAACGTCTATCCTGTTACGTGAATCTTTCAGGAAATCTGTAATATCCAGTTCGTACGGAGGCCAGAGCAACAGTGTTTCCTCACTGCCGTTGACTTTGACGCCCAGCGCTGCACCGCGCCATTCCGGAATGCGCAGATTGATTCGCTTTCTTGTTTCAGGACGTTTCCCCAGGTTAAATGAATATTTCAGATTTCCGGAGTAGTTCTCAAGCCCCTGCTCAACCCAGTCCCCGATATCTAATTTACGAGGAACATCAACCATTTTCAACTCTTCCTTGACGCCAAATTCACCTAGAAGATATATTGTTTCCAATCCGGGCAGGAACTGATGATAGCTGCATTTCAGAATAAGTTCGTTAGTACCTCTGCGGGGACGTGGAAGTCGAACACATTTAATAACAGGGTCCATCCAATAACCCTTGGCATCATTGCTTATCTTTTTGCCATTAAACGTTATTTCATAAAACTCAGGTCGCTCTATTGCAAGCTCAATAACCTTCTCCGGCAGCTTGAGGCACTCGAAAGTATAAACAAGAGTAACGTCCAGTTCCCGTTTTGGTTTTTGCTCACCTGCTATCCATGGTTGTACCATACGTCCGCCACGTGGTGAAGCACCGAGCCGCTTTCGCAATACTGCATCGACATCCAGTATAAACTTCTCCTTGCGCAAAGGAGAGTTGTTTATCGAATAGCGGGGATGATCAAGAACCATTACATTTGGTTCAGATCTGGAAACCCCCAAGCCTTCAGAAGGCAGCTCAATAATATCGACAGGTTTCACCCTGGGTTTCAGTGGAGCCCTTGTTCTGCCAAGCTTATTTTTTGTTATAATAAACAGACGCGACTCAAGTCTTCCCAAGGCGCAGGGAATTACGTATGCTCCATCGGAGTAGGTAAAATCAACACGATGTATATCACCGGTAGAAGGAATCAACTCAAAAACATCTCCGCAACGGCGGGAAATCACCCTCAGCTCTGCATTCGGATATTCTATATCACGATCTCGAACAAATTTGAAGGTCATCTCACTGTCCATTGAGGGCATTTCTGCCGAAGTATTGCACACAAAAACAGACAACCAGTCTTTACTCTTGCTCAAAAGATGAAGCGTTGCTTCTGTTTCGGCACCATTTTCTGTGATGGAAACTCTTCGCGTATACGGTGCAACAGCATCAGCAATCTTGCTCATAGTAGTGCGGGTAAAATTCTTGTAAGTCTCTCTTGCTGTAACTGACCTCTGCCCATCTACACGTGCCGGCACTGCTCCTACATAAAAAACCTGCCCGCCGGCAGCAGCAAATTTGGCAAGTAATTCAAGTGTACTTGATCGAATTGTCAACAACTGCGGCAACACTACCGCTTTATACGATGCTTTTGCCACCGCAAGATTTTTACCTCTTACTCTGGCATGGCGCGACATCACCTCCTCGGAACCATAGTCGAAATCAATATTCGCCCCCAGCAGCTTGCTGCCAAGATTCACAAAAGGTGCCTCGTAGTCCCTGACAATATCCGACTCATCCCGCTCTACAAGAATACCCCAGACTGACTCAACAGGATGAAGTAGAAGCAAGTCGCGTATTTCGGAAGAATCCTCACAGTGCAAAGTTTCACAAACACGGGAGAAATAATCCTCAATGCCGGAGTGTATACCGTGCCACGGAGACTGACGGAAAATACTTGCGGGGTAATCACGCTTCGCCGCAGCTTCCATCGAATACCATGCGAGATGCTGGCAACGCAGATTTATACCCAGAGCAATCTGCCAGTCTGCCAGTGCTTTATGACCTTCAAGCGAGAAGTCCCAGCCGGTACAGCCGTTCGTTTCCGACAGTCTGCGACGTCTTCCGAACTGACGCGCCATTGAAGTACATTGTTTTGCTGTGCGATAAATCTGCCAATGTTCCGTAAGCAGATCCATACCGGGTGCCTGCATATGTTCATAAAACCTCAACGAGTCACCAACATGTGCTGCCTGACCCTGCAATGTGTCTTCACTCAAAACATGACCTGTGAAATCCAGTCCATGCTTCTCGCACCATTTCCCGATCTGTTTTGCAAAGGCATTAATAAAAAGGTTTGTAGCTGTTTCACGATAATCGAACCTTACCTTCGAAAATTCTTCTTTTCCTATACGGAAGAACATTTCAGGCAGATGCTCAAGTACGTCGTATCCATGCATTTTCTGGAAAGCTTCTGCGAAAGCTCCGGTCCATGGCAGGGAACTGCCGAAATAAGGTTCATCGGTAAAGATACCAGGCACAGCCTTGCTGAACTCTTCACCACATTTTTCAACGTATTTTTCATGAGTAATTTCGATAAATTTTTCCACAGCTTGAGGGTTCAGCGTATCGAGATAAGTCCCCTCATTAAACCATGGAGATGTACTTGCCTCACGCTCGGCAAAACACAACATCTCTTCGCCGCTTCTTAGCTTGACATCAGGTCCAGAAACACGCCTGTACGATTTTGCCGACTGCTTGTCGCGCCCCCTCACAGCAAACCAAGCTAAAATTCTATCGGAAGTTGTTGGAGGATCCGTCTCGAGTTCTTCAGGTGTGTTGTACACAAGAGAACGATTTCGGAATTCGGGAAAATCTCTTGTAACATATCCGCCTGCAGCACCGCTGGGCCACCTGTCCTCATCATACAGCCAGGCATCCATCCCCTGTTTTTTTGCCTCGTCTATACACGCACTGATGCATTTAAACCAGTCTTCACTTAAATATGCCGTATTCAAACCGACTCGGGAATGCATGAAGAATCCGCCAAGTCCCATCTTTTTCATAATCCTGATCTGGCGGCGTAACTCTGCCGGATTTAATTTTGCATTCCACGCCCAGAAAGGCGCTCCTCGAAACATTGAACCGTTTTTTTTTATTTTGGATGCGAAAGACTTTGACATTTTTACCTCCGACATGCGTTTAAAACTGCAACAGACATCGTCATCGAAAATCGCGATGACAATGTCTGTCTGATTAGATTTTTAAAATTTTATTCAACAGTAATTGCTTTTTCTGAAGACCAGAGCCCATGAATATTGCAATACTCTGTTGCGTACAGTTTGCCTGACTTGGCAAGTTTTACGCCTACAGTCACATTGCTGCATGTATAGGCAGGGCCTGCATCAGGACCGGCAGCTGAAGCTCCGTGCGCACTGAATTCGCAACGAGCAAGTTCAATCGACATTTTAGAACCTTCAGGTACATAGTGAAGAGCTATCCAGGCAATGAAATGCCCTGTAGTATTTGGATGAGGCTCCTCTTTGCCCACAGATACCGTTACATTAAAAGCTTCATTTGCTTTTACTGTGTCCGCACATTCAATAAGGGGTACGTGTTTTTCAGTTTTCCAATCAGAGGTTTGTACAAAATCGGATAACATAACATTTTCTCCTGAGTTTTAATTTGTTTACATTATTATTGTGTGGAAACTTTCCATTTGACAGTGTGACAGTCTACAACAATATTTCACTGATAGTCAATCACGTTTAATGCTTTAATTTTCTGAATGTTGACGCCCTGCGCCGTACATGGTAGGATACGCGCCCTTGTTTTCAAACAAGCTATGCCCGGCAAAAATTTGGAGATGTGTTAATGACAGCAAAAACAGTGAAAAAAAAGTCAGAAGTTACCAAGAGTGACAAAGACAAAGATTCAGTTGATGTTAAGAAAACAGGAAAAAAAGTATCAGAAAAATCTGCAAAGGCTAAAACTGGGAAAAAAACTGTAAAGAAATCGACTGCCGAAAAAACCGGTACAAAAACAAAAGGCAAATCACCTGAAAAAAGTGATACAAAGAAAAAAACTGCCGCAAAAACAACAACGGCAAAAAAAGCACCGGCTGCTAAGAAAACAGCCATAAAGAAAACGGCTGCTAAAACAACAGCGGCAAAAAAAAGCACAACTGCAAAGACTGCTGTAGAGAAAACAGCAGCAACAACAAAGAAAACAGCGGCAATGAAAACGGGAGTTAAAACACCAGCGGCAAAAAAGAGTACAGCGGCAAAGAAAACGGCAGTTAAAACAACAGCGGCAAAAAAGAGTACAGCGGCAAAGGTTACAGTGGAGAAAAAAACTGCTACAAAGAAAACGGCTGCCAAAACGCCAACCGCTAAAAAAAGCATAACTGCAAAGAAAACAGCTTCACCAGCCGCCAGAACAAAAAGTTCTGCTAAAAAAGATGAAAAACATTTCAGTAAATCTGAATTGGATGTTTTTTATCACTCCATGTTAATGCTTGCAAAGCGCCTTTCAGTTCAAGTATCAGAAATGCGAGAACAATCACTTGTTCGTCACGATGAGGTCAACCACGATGAAGACGGCACCGATGCATTCGAACGCGTAATTAACCTTGATCGTGCCAGCGTGGACCAATCGCAGATTTTCCTTATAAACAAAGCTTTACAGGCAATAAAAGATGGTACGTATGGG
>JAAZFF010000424.1 GCA_012511845.1 Lentisphaerota bacterium | reverse complement strand
TTCCATTGTATTGCAACGTATCCCTTTTAAAAATCTGGCTTCGGTTGGGGGGTGTTTGAAAAGCATAAATCAGCATCGCCGAAGGCGATTCCCATTATTTTTACCCACAAATTATTCCGAAGAGCCGAAAAATAAAACGCATGAACACGCCCATAGTTTTATATCCGGGCAGGTTGCAGCTGGAGTGACAACTAATTATGCGAATGCAACAGATAGCATGGTCGAGGGAATGGATGTATTTCGGCAAGTGGTGCAAGCGACTGGCGGCAGTCCCGGCAAACATGGGAATCTTTTTGAGTGCATTGAGGCGGCCAAATTCAATGTTGATGCTGCCTTTAAGCGATCTGACTTAAACGCACAGGTGACGGCATATCCAGCAGATTCGACTTTCCCACAAGATCCGCATAATCCCGCTGACGTAGTTATTCGCGATGGAAACCAACTCTTGCGGGAGGTGCAGGCCAAAGCGTATCAAGAGGCAAGCTCTGCTGCTTTTGAATTGAAGGATGAAAAATATGCTGGCATGGACAGGCTGGTTCCCAAGGACAGGGAGCCACGAATCAGAGAGTTGACGGAAAGTCGCGCAGAAAGCGGATCGATTTATGCGGATGATTATCACGACTCTGCAAACCACCTTACTCCCGAGTTGACTGAGGGAGATGTTTCCTCGGGTGGGACAACCTATAAAGAGGCTGTTTTTTCAAGAGAGCATCCGGGCTTTTATTCTTCTTATATGGAGTTTACACAACTTACTAAAGAAGTTGGTGCATCTGCCCGTACTGCCGGAATTGCAGGATTTGCAATTGGCGGAACTATATCTGCGGTGAAAAACGTCATGGCAGTCAAGCAAGGGCAAAAACATATTAAGCAAGCCGTGATTGAGACTTGTAAGGATGGAGTAAAAGTTGGAGCCAAAAGTTCTGCCATTGGAGGGGCAGGAGCAATTCTAAGATTTGGAGGCACAAAAGCGGGGATTGAGACACTTGCCAAAGCCAATGTTGCAACGGCACTTGCGGCGGGGGTTATCAACACAGGTGTCACCATAAATGCTTATGCGAAGGGCGAAATTGATGCATCAACAGCAATGGAACGCATGGGTCAGACGAGTGTAAGTACTGTGTATGCGCTGTTTGCAGGTTCGGCGATAGGTGTTGTGTTTTCAGGACCGGCAGCTGCTATGACAGCAACAATCGCTGGATACCTGCTTGCAAATGCGGCTTACCAATCCTGTATGGCAATTTCCAAGGACGCAAAAATAACGGAAGAGAAAGCAGAGAAGATTTGTAAAGTCCTTGCAGAAGCGACAGAGGAAATGAAGAGGCAACGAGATGAATTTGAAAAGCACGTGCAGGAGAAATTGAAATCGACTCAAACAGCTATTGTTAGATCATTTCAAGCTATTGATATGACGCTGAAGAAAAACAGGGCCGACGAGACATTGATCGCACTCAGGGACTTTATGCAGATGTTTGGCAGACAACTTAAATTTGAAAATTATGAGGATTTTGATGACTTCATGCAAAGTACAGACAGATTGGTGTTGTGAATGTTTCTTAAATCAAAGTTTGTATGATGCGATTATCATATAATAAATTTCACCATGGTTGATAAGAAAGAAATATAATGAAAGCAACTGAAGCCAAATTTTTAGATTTTATTAAGAAATCACCGCAGTTTGTTATCCCGATTTACCAACGGTCCTATTCCTGGACTGAGCGAGAATGTCGCCAGCTTTGGGACGATATTGTGCGCACCGGACAAAAC